>CAYVUX010000293.1:0-5241 GCA_964455075.1 uncultured Desulfobacteraceae bacterium
AAAAAAACGCCATTCCGGACGACCGAAGCGGACCGAGGGAGATCCGAAATCCAGAAAACCAGGGAGCACCCCCTCCGTCATTCCGGCGAAGGCCGGAATCCACTCCTCCTCCGTCATTCCGGCGCAGGCCGGAATCCAGAAAGACACTACCGTACTGTAACCTGCCGGCTCCCGGTTCGCCGCCCGCTTCACGGGCCTTGACCGGGATGCTACTGCGTGCCCTCCAGGTCTTCAAACATCAGGTCCCAGATAGTCAAAAAGCACACTTTCGTTCCACGCAAGGAAGCCGTGGCACGGAGGCTCTTGTTGACAACCAGGCACCGGGCAGGAGCATATTTTCCTGCAAAGCCGTACAGGGCCTTAGGCGGGGAAGGTTTTTGGAGGTCTTGATACTTGACCTCAATCGGAATGACGGTGCTCCCCGTATCAATGACAAAGTCGATTTCCGTCTTTGTCGTGGTACGCCAGAAATGAATTTGAGCACCGCTCCATCGGAGTTTCTCCCGCAGGATCAGGTAAACCAGGTTTTGAAACGCAAAGCCCCAATCCCCCGGCTGCTTCAATTGTCCCAGGACCCCTAGCGCAAAGTTTCTGAAACCGAGATCAAAAAAATACACGACAGGCGCCTTGCTGATTTCGCTTCGTACGTTGCGGAAAAACGGGGTCACGCGCTGCAGAATGTACGTTCCCTCAGCGTACCAGCAGTAATTTTTCACGGTCGCCATGGCAACGCCCAACGTGGAGGCCAACTCCGTATATTTGATGATTTGGCCCGATTGACCGGCCAAGGTCCTTATCAGCTGCGCGTACGCGTCGACCTTTTCCACCTTGAGCAGGTAGGCGATGTCCTTCATGATGTAGCCCTGGTATATTTCGTCCATCACCCGACGCTTCTCCCTGGACTCGGCTTCCAGCACCAGACGGGGATAGCCTCCGTAGCTCATATATTCCTGCAACAGCTCCTTGGACCGCCGCTTTTCCAGGCCCAGAAACTCCTGGAGACGGTCTGCGTAACGGTACTCGGTCCTATGATTGATGAACTCCTGCAACGAAAGGGGGAAAACCTCATAAACCCGTTTTCGCCCCAATATGGACTCCTTGATCTTTGCCTTCAAATCGACGCTCCCAGAGCCCGAAACCACAAATTTCCACGGAGGCTTTCTATCCTGAAGACCCTTTAGGAAAATACCGGCGTCTTCAAGACGCTGGATCTCGTCAATGAACACGTACCCAGGGGTCCGTCCAATCTCTAGTTCGATTTTTTTCAGCAGACTCCGCTGTGAGTCAAAAAAGATGCGGTCGTCATCGTAATCCAAGCTGAGCAATACGGTCTTTTCACCGGCGGCCTCCAGTTCTGCCTGGAGAACCTGCATGATCGTGGTCTTCCCAGCCTGCCGGGGCCCGATGAGAAATGCGATTTCCTCGCGGCCCATATCACGGCGCAGCTCCTCCAGAACAGTACGATGTATGATCGGTTGACGACGCGGCATGACTCCCTTTGATTTTGTTATTTTATAACAACACCTATCAAATAACGAAGTTAAATAGAATGTCAAGGGGTTATTCTACATAATATGTAGTCTTTCAAAAATTGGAAATCTTCCAAAGGTCTCCTCAAGGTCAAAGACGACGCCTCGCCTCCGAGGCTGTATCGTAATTCGAAAAAACGTCATCCGGGACGACCGAAGTGAAGCAAGGGAGATGCGGAATCCAGGAAAGCTCCATTGCACACGTTTGTGAAAAGAGAATTTTTTGGTTCTTCCGGAAAATGAGTGCCTCATGGGCCCAAATAGAAATGGTACACCGGTTTTCGCATCCTTCTGTCTTGGAAGGGGAATGACAGATCATGGCATGGTGTTGTTGCCCTGAAAGACTTCCGATTTCCCTGTAGGAGCGGGCTTGCCCGCGAACAAGCTCCGGACGGGTGATGGAGGCGGCTTCCGGTTGCGAAGGAACCGGGACGCCTGCCTGCAGCAGAGATCGTATCGTGAAGATCTTAGCCAACCTGGCAGCGTTTCCCGGTTCGCGGCTGACGCCGCTCCTACACAAGCGCTTTCGATTCTCTTTAGGAGCGACCAAAAACATTCATTTCTAAGCCCGATTTGAATGGTAAGAGGGACTGATTTTCCGGAAGATCCAATTCTTTGCGCGGGGAGCTACCTGTCCAGTACGGAAAACACCCTGTCATCTCCCTCTGTAAAGAGCACCAATGGGAAGCAGATGAATACCATCCACCGTGTCGTATTCTTCCCCGGGATAAAATAGGATGCGCCTGACCGGACGGCCAAGCCGGTCTTGAAATTGTCTCAAGTTGCGCCAATCCCTTGGCCCAGGGCGTTTTGTCCGTTTGATCTCAATCGCATAGATCGTGTTATCCATTTCGAATATCAGGTCAATTTCATTTCTTCCCACACTTTTATAGTAGTAGAGCCTATCTGCATGGATGAATCCAAGTTTCCTGCGCTTTTCCAACTCGGATATGACAAAATTCTCAATGAGCTGGCCTTCGTTCAGTCTGGCATTAAAACTGCTCATGATGCCGTTGTCGGCAAAATAGGTCTTGCTTGCCTTAATGTATCGTTTTGCCGGGCCGTATTGGTAGCCGTACAGCTTGAAGGTCAATTGGGACTGATTCAAGGCGTTGAGGTATTTTTTTGCCGTCGGATGACTAAGCCCGGCTTCCCTCGCAAAGTTGGAAATCTCGAGATGCGAGCCAATGGAACGAATGAGGTGATGAAAAACCCCCATGAGTCCGTCCAGATTTTCAATACTTGCCAACTGCATCAAATCCATTGTGAAGTATGTGTTCCTATAGTTTTCAAGAATCGCCTTTTTCTGCCGAGCATTATTCTGGTTGAGGACTTCCGGAAATTGACCATATGTGAAGGCTTCCTCCAATAGGCGATTGGCATCTTTGATGTGTGGCAAACCGGCCTTGTCAGAAAAAACGGAATGAACCGGTTCACCTTGATCTTCTCCCCAGCAGACGGGCGGAAGTGAAATGATCTGAATCCTACCGGCAAGGGTATCCGCAGCCGCATCCATAAGCCCGATGGTGCTGGAGCCTGTCATAAAAAACCGGGCATCCTCGTTATCTATGGCATACTTAACCCCAACCGTGAGGAGCGGGTGCCTCTGAATTTCGTCAACAATGGCCAGTTTTCCGAGATCATGGATAAACCCTTTCGGATCGCGCTTGGCCCAGTCGAGCAAGTCCAAATCATCTAGTGTTGCATAGGGCAAACCAGGGTATCGATGCTTGAGAAGGGTGGTTTTTCCGGAACGCCTTGGCCCGATTATCAAGCAGCTTTTATGCTCAGGTATTTCTATCCATCTTTGAAACATGATTCATAATAAGCATCGATATTTTGAAAGTCAAGTTAAAAATTATCTATACTATTATGAATTAATCCAGACGCGGACGCAAGAAGGCCGTCCTGTCTAACGAGCTCTCAACTGTCTGAATATTATGATTATTTTAAGGATCGGAATTAAGGCATGAACCGCGAACCCCCTCTGATGAAACCGGGAGATCGGAAAAAACGCCATTGCGGATGAACGAAAGCGAAGCAGAGTGAGATCCGGAATCTGGGACAGACCGCGGAAGCCTTACGATGCTCTGGGGTAAATCCTCCCGCTTAGGGTTCTCCCTTTCGATGGCAAACCCCATGTTCTCGTGAGCATTATGCCAAATTTCAGACGATTATTTCCCCGTGTTTAATAATTTCATCCACCAGATTGCCACCCGAATCAAACGTTTGGGGGTCAAAAGGCATTGGCTCTATACGGGTGTTTATTTTTCTCCGCAGAGGGACAATTTTCCTTCTATCTTCAAAACGGTCGCCGGTAAAAACATCGGATATCAAAGCGATGTCCACGTCGCTTTCCCCACGACCAGTCCCCTTTGCCCACGAACCGAAAAGCAGCGCCCGTTGAATCGGTATGCCGTTCTTATTCAACTCAGCTATATATCTCTTTATGTCTCGGATAATAGATTCTTTTGAAGCAGCCATTTCCTGATCTCCTCAATCCGACCAAGGTACTGACTGGAAAACTCCTTGGTGCATTTCTTGTGAAAAGAAAATTTCTCGTCCGGATATCTTGCTTCAAGATTAAAATCGGTAACAATTTCTAAGAGCTCCGTCTGTTCTTCCGAAAGCCTAAGGGCTCACTCAAAAATAAATTCACAGAATTGACGCTCAGATTTGGGTCGGATTTGGTCGTCGCGATTGAGTGAAGCCACAGGAATAGTGGACTATTTCGAGGACTTCACGATTGAGCGGCGGCCGAAGATGGCCCGAAGCTGAGATGGGAAAATGGGAAGTAATTTTTGAGTGAGCCCTAAGTCCGGATCTTTCCGCCAAATAAACCAGACGATGTGTCATCGGCGGAGTCGCCTCGTTTACGGACACGAAAACCGCTTTCAAAAGTTTTTCCAAAGTCAAATGCCCGAAAAACAAAGCATGCGCATAGTCGCCCTTTTCAAAAAGATGCCGGGCAACTTGCCAGTCGTTTTCAGAGGACGTGACCCAGTAGTTTACCTTCTCTATCTTGTTCATAATCAGGACATATCAAAAGCTTTGTTACGGACTCGCGTGTATTTTATGGGTTGAGAGACACTATGTCAAATACGTTGGAAACACGACATCATGAGCCGTCTAGGATGAGCGGACAGCCAGCTATGATATACCTGCACCGGTTCCAATCAAACAAGTATTTTTGCTTCTTCCGGAAAACGGTCGGCTTTCGTCTTTATTCCTTTAATACCGGACGAGATATCATTACATTCTGATCATGCCCCGAGGGCTGTCTGCATCACTCCTGGAACCCAGATCGAAGTCCGGGACCAGTGCCGGGATCCTGCCATTTGTTCTACATCATTCCGGATGAACGAATGCGAGGCAGAGTGAAATCCGGAATCGAGCCAATTTAACAGGCCAAACGGCCCACTGTGCCTATTCCGCTGAAGTCGGCCACCGAGAACAGCTCCTGACCGGGTCCGTGGGGAGATGGCGTGCGCAATCTCGCCCACTTCAGCCTCGGAAAACGTCATCAGGAAACTCAACGCCATTTCTTTCGCCAGCAATGCCGAGCATGCCCGGCCCTTCCTCTCCGAGGCGTAGGCTCTACGAGCCGGAGGCCCAAGCCCGAAGGCTTTTTGCTCTCTCACTATCGCTACCGGCGCCGCTACATCAAACTCGATCCGGGAGGTCGGATACTCGGGAAAGGACCAACGCCTCG
>CAYVUX010000294.1:0-415 GCA_964455075.1 uncultured Desulfobacteraceae bacterium
GCCTTATAGGGGGCCAAGACAAAGCCCCGTCCTTTGGGCGGGGATTATTTACAAAGGCTGGATTCCTCGTCAAGACCGGCATGACAAAGACTTGTACATGTAGAGCCCCTTTTTAGGGGGTGCCTGAGCCGTCCAGCTCTCCTGGTGGAGAGCCGCAGCGGATCGTGAGGCAAAAAGTTCGGTTCTTCCGGAAAATGGATACCCAATGGTCCCAAACAGAAATGATTCAGCGGGTTTTTGCATCGATATATCTTCGAATAGGAGTGAGCCACCTCGGTGGCATTTCCCGCTTCGCGACCGACGCCGCTCCTACAGCGGCGCTTTCGATTTCCGTAGGAGCGGGCTTGCCGCGAACCACCCGGTCACAGGATTGCTTCCCCTATGCGGAATGGTGAGATCGAAACATCCAGCCGGC
>CAYVUX010000294.1:425-5214 GCA_964455075.1 uncultured Desulfobacteraceae bacterium
GAAACTCCCAAGTGCTCAAAGATGATCTGTGGATGGGCATTAGGGGTTTTTGAAGCGGCACAACGATCAGCCTTGATTTGATTCTCGCTTTATTTTACTTTCGACTTGAAATGTATAATAAGGCAGTCGCTAAGCGAAGGCAGGTATCATAAGGTGCAGCCAACTGATTTTGGCGGTAACGCTTAGGAAATGAAAAATGACGGCGCAGGTTCATGAAAATCTCATTTTGAACGGCGAGGAAACATCCATGGCATTCTGTCCGCCGCTGCCGGAGGATGACCCCCGGATCATTGCGCTCAAGGACGACGAAATGGATCAAGGGAGCATCATTTTCTCGACCGCATGCTGGAGGGAATACATCGGCACGTGGGAAATCAAGGACGGCAAGTTTTACCTCGTGCACCTGGAGGGGAGATACAAGCTGTCGGGAGATACGCCAATCCTGGCGGATTGGTTCACCGGCACGCTCAGAATCCCGCAGGGGGAAATGCTCCATTACGTACACATGGGGTACGGCTCTGTTTTCGAGCGGGAACTGCACATCAAGATAGAGAACGGAGTGGTTACGGATTCCAAAATGATCGACAACCGAAACAAAGATTTCAATGGCGAGGAACTGACCTGGAAGAACCTGCCGGGTCTTGAGAATGCATTCGATGGGGAGGATGAATGGTAATCGCCGACATGATCCCCCGGACGGCAAAGGATACCCCTCAAAAGAAGGTCCCGAATTCCCGTTCCCGGCCGCCGGTTCCGTCCGGCATCCCTGAATTAAAACATCCAACCCCAGATTCCTGGAACGGTCTGGAAGTTCTTCAAAAAATTTCCGTTTAACACTTTACATGGCCGATCTGAAGTGGTAAAAAAACCACAGGAAAGTGGACCAACAGCGTATCTTCCGAACACCCATTCAAGTGTGATCTCATTGCGCTTATCTGTAATATTCCTCAAAATGTGCATGCCTGCCTCCTGACGGGAGAAAAGAACCCGTTGGGAGAGCCCCGTTGAAGTGCCATCCGGCAAAAGACCCGGCCCCAGGACATGGTGTGGAAGCTCGCCCGGTTCCTGAAAATTCTCGCATCAGAAGTCATTCCACAAAAAAATCTTTTTTTTGAAATTTTTCTCCAAAGTGTGACCGGATCTGACAAACTCGTGCTGTAGGATGGGTTTTGTATGAAGGGCAAAGATTTTTTAGATCCTTCCGGAAAATGAGTGCCTGATCATCCGATTTTCGCATCCTTATGCCTTTGAAGGGGAATGAAAAATCTTGGCATCCTGATGTTGGCGTGACAGACTGCCGATCCCCCTGTAGGAGCGGGCTTGCCCGCGAACAAGCTCCGAACGGGTGATTGAGACGGCTTCCGGTTGCGAAGGAACGGGAATACCTGCTTGTAGAGAGGAGATCTTATAGGGAAGACTTTAGCCACCCTGGCAGAGTTTCTCGGTTCGCGGCCGACGCCGCTCCTACATAAGCGCTTTCGATTCCCTTTGCGAGCAAGCAAAAACATTTATCCCCCTTTTCTAAGGGAGATCTGAATCCTAAAAGGTACTTATCTTCCGGAAGGACCATTTTTTATGCCAAGGGACAATATCCGGGATTCATTTTTCTGCCCTTTCTGAAGAACACAAAATGGCGAGCGAGAAATGCCCATCTCAATCTTGGTGAGGAATATCCCGCCCGAAACAGATAGGGCCGTTGGGAAGACTGTGCTGTCACTTTTTGAGGACTACACAAGTCGGACCCAGGGTGGCAGCCCCTATCCGCCGTTCCGACATCAGGCCGAAGCCTTCCGCCTTATCGCAAAGAACAAAGAAGTTTTTCTTGTTGCAGGCACTGCTGCAGGAAAGACCCTGGCTGTAGCAGTCCCCTTGATCCGGAAAATAGTGGATGGCCGAATTCGTAAAATTCTCTTCATGTATCCCACTGTCGCCCTGATGGATGACCAACGAAAGGTAATGGACTCTCTGGCCGATATTTCCGGTCTCGAGGTAGGCAGGCTTCAGGGTGGCATGTCTCGTACCGAGTTGATTGCAGCGCTCAATAAACCGGTCATTCTATCCACCCCTGACGAGATCTACTGGTTCTTTCGTAAGAATGTCAAGTACAGCGGACTTCTGATTTATGGGCTGTGCCTGGTTGATGAATTCGTACTGGACGAAGCTCACCTTTTCAACGGGCTTACCCTTCAGAATCTCTCCCACTTTAAGGAGCGGGTACAACTGCTGGCGAGCAGGCTGGGCCGTGTCACTCGATGGCACATACTTACCGCCACGCCCACCCATGCTTTGCGGAACCTCACCGGAGGGGAGGAAGTTAACGGAGGGTCCAGGTGCGGTGATGTGGAGGTGTCCTTTCTCGAGCCCGCTGCAACTTACAAGGAACGGGAGGAGAAGTTACTCGGCTCTGTGGAAACAGCCTTTACCACAGGGGCGCAAAAAGTGCTCCTGGTCCTTAACTCCGCCGACTTCGCACACCGGATCTTTGAAAGCATCAAGGGCGGGTCCAAGCCCGACCTCCCTCTTGATATTCTATGGCGTTTCGGAGGCATCCGGTGGAAGACGCTCAAAGCTTTTATTGCTGATAAAATCGAGGATGAAATCCTGAATGAAATCGAATCGCGACTTGGCCGGCAGGATAAACCTCTCCTGAAGGACCTGCCTGCCGGGGAACAGGTTCATATACCCACCGATACTCTGGCAGAGGCTTCTTCCCGCATGCTTGAAAATCACCTGAGGGCTTCCAAACGTCTTGCCTTCACAGCACACAGAGAAGAAACCGGCAACCTGACCGAGGCCCTGGACAGACATATAGGCCAAAGGAGCAAAACAGCCAGAGTCCTGTGGAATGAATTCAGACAATCTTTGACAAAAGAAATCTCCATGGAGGAACTGATTTCGGGCCTGGATACGCAAGTCGCCGAAATCAACGGTGCACTGGAACACGCCTGGGCTGGAGAAGAACTACGCATCACTGCCCCTGACTTCCCGGAGTTTACAGCCTCCATGAAAGGCTCGGGGCTATCCCCCGGTCTGGCTGATCAAATAGGGTCCTACCTGAAATATACAGTTGAGCTTCCTGAGCAAGCGGCATCCGAATTAAAGACTCCTGCAAAAAAAAGCGGCAAGTGCAGAATTGCCTTTCCATGGCTCGACTGGCTTATCAAAGATCCGAGCAGGCGGAAGCCGGTTATAAACCATTTGTGGCAGGCACTGGCGGACAAAAAACTAGAAGCGGAAGCCCGTCACATCGCAACCTGGGGAGACACGGATGTCCCCGTGGTGATCTACACCGGAAAGATGCAAAAGGCCGAGCGTGAAGGACTCATCGAGGCCTTTTCAGCTTTGCCAAAGGCGATTCTCATCTCTACTCCCGCAGTGGAGGTAGGCGTGGACTTTGAGGCGGATTTCCTGGTCACGGAGGAGTGCGACGGAAACGGATTCTTGCAGCGTTTCGGCAGGGTCGGACGAAGACGAGGCGTCAGGAGCAAAGCCGCTGTTTTGGTCAAATCCGGGGACGCTTTTGTAAAACTGCACCAGCGGCACAGCCCTGAAATGAGCCGGGAGGGATTCTCACACCTTATGGCTGATCCCTTGGAGGGCGTATTTCCACCGGGGACCTTTGCTGATGACTCTGGATACCTGTCCGCAATGCATGTTCTTGTCAACGAACAATTGGGCGAAATCGGCCGTTGGTTGAACCAAAATATGTTTGATGATTCGGCAACGGCCCTGGCCCGGGAGCTACGATCTGCGCGACTGCCGTTCACATACGGTCTGCGAGGAACCATGCCCGGCATTGCCCTACGAGGCAGCGACGGAGGCGGTGAACCCTTTCACATCCTGCGCAAAGTGGAGAATGAGCGGCTGATACCCGGCGATTCCTCCTTTGAAATGGGCCGAGCCGATATGGCTTATTTGGAATTCTTGTGGAAAAAGGCGGCCTGGAAGACAATTACAGTGGATGCACGGGCTACCCTCCAAGCAAGCCATGCCCTTTTCTGGCTGGAAGGGGATAGGTGGTGCGTACAGCCGGGCCAGGGGATTTGCGCCGACTACGCACAGCTTTTCCACCCTGCGATAGAAAAACGTCTCTGTGGTCTGGAGGGTGAAATTCAAAGAAACCCTGAAGGGTTTCTGGAAAAACTTCGTCCTTATGCCGCCAAGCCCAGAGTAAGGCCGATCCTAAGGGTCGGGAGGGCCCTTTGTTCATTTTTTAGCCCCTGTCAACGACTCTTGCTCGGACAGGGAGACGTACATCTTCAGCGGGTGGATGAAGAGGGCATTATTCAACCTGTGGAGGATCGGCTGGGGAACCCATTGCTGATCCCTGACCAGCGATGGTTGATTCTCTTCGGCCAAAGCAGGGAAGAGGCTCATGATGCGCTAAAAAGGATCTCGGCCCTGGATCTGGAAGAAGTGATCTACGACTGGGAGACAATCAACACCCAGGGTGTTTATACTATAGGCCCTGTGTTACTGGAGCGGGTGGCCGGGGCCTGTTTTGATGTTTACCAGAGGCTCGCAGCCAATGCTGGTGGATAGATTCAAGCAGTCTCTAGGGAAATCCACCGGAGCGCAGAGCCTCTACGAGCATTCCCGCTCCTGCGTAGAAGTGGCCTTGCAGGTGGCACAAATGGCAGGATCAGAACCCGGGCCTCGGCTGGATCGCCTGCTTTTCGCAACCTTTGTCCACGACGTGGGAAAGCTGGATCCCGAATTTCAGGAAATGCTGAGGGCGGTTGCAAGTGATGAGCCCCTTCCGGGAAGAAAGGTAAAGCATGAGGCAAGC
>CAYVUX010000295.1:0-5184 GCA_964455075.1 uncultured Desulfobacteraceae bacterium
TCCCTGATCGGATTGAACAGGGGGGATGAGAAAGATGTCCGGGTCCGATTCGAAGAGGACTACCCTGACGGCAATCTGGCGGGAAAGGATGTCGATTTTCGAGTCAAGGTCTTCGAAGTGAAGGAAATGATTCGCCCGGAGCTGGATGATGCGTTTGTCAAGGGTTTGGGAGACGAGTTCGCGAATGTGGAGGATTTTAAGAAGGAGGTAGAGGACTCGATCCGGCGGCAAGAGGAGAAGCGGATTGAGAGAGAGCTGAGGCAGAGCATTCTGCAAACCATTTCCGAGGGGGTGGATTTTGAACTCCCGGAAGTCATGGTCGAAGCCGAGATTGCAGAGGCCCTGGAAAGAGTGAAACAGAATCTCTCGAGCCGGGGAACGACCCTCGAGGATGCCGGGCTGTCTGAGGAAAAGATGCGAAACGAGTTTCGCGAACCGGCTCGCAAGCGGGTGAAAGATACCCTGATTCTCGCAAAAATCGCCGAGAAGGAAAAACTCACTGTAGTGGAAGAGGACGTCCGGAAAGGATTCGAAGACCTCGCCGCCGCCACGGGCCAGGAGGCGGATTCCCTTCGGAAATACTACGAGGCGAGAAACCTTCTGGGCACTTTTAAGGAAAACCTTCTTGAAGAGAAGGCCTTGAACTATCTCGTAGAGAATGCTAACATTAAAGAGCTAGATAAAAGGGAATTGGACAAAACCTAAAGGATGAAGGAGAAATTATAAAAGCAATGCTTATTCCTGTTGTTATTGAACAATCCGGCCGGGGAGAACGCGCCTACGACATCTACAGCCGGCTCTTGAAGGATCGGATCATCATCATGGGAGAGCAGTTGGTGGAGGGAGTCGCAAACACCATCATCGCCCAAATGCTGTTCCTGGAATCCGAAGACCCGGACAAAGACATTAATATTTACGTCAATTCGCCCGGAGGTTCGGTATCGGCCGGGCTGGCTGTCTATGACACCATGCAGTACATCAAGCCGGACGTGGCAACCATCTGTATGGGGCAGTCCACCAGCATGGCGGCGCTGCTCTTGGCGGCGGGGACCAAGGGAAAACGCTATGCCCTCCCCCATTCGAGGATCATGATCCATCAGCCGCTCGGCGGCACTCAAGGGCAGGCCACGGATATTGATATCCATGCCAGAGAAATTCTCAAGATGAGGGATTTGCTGAACCGGATCCTGGCCGACCACACGGGGCAGGATCTGGAAAGAATTGGTCGTGATGTAGAGCGGGACTTCTTTATGAACCCGGAAGAGGCTAAGGCCTATGGGCTCATTGACAAAATCATCACGAAGAGGGAACTGCAAACCCCATCCAAAGAAAAATAAAGGGGAATGAATCATGAGCAGAAGCAATGACTCCAATGACGACCTCTTGTGTTCCTTCTGCGGAAAGAGCCAGGATGAGGTCAAGAAGCTCATTGCCGGGCCTTCGGTATATATTTGTGATGAATGCATCCAACTCTGCAATGAGATAGTTGCCGAGGAGTACGGCCAGGAGGCGGAGGCGGAAGATGCTGCAGAATTGCTGAAGCCTGCTGAGATTAAGGCGATACTTGATCAATACGTGATCGAACAGGAACGGCCGAAAAAAATTCTCTCGGTGGCGGTGCATAACCACTACAAGCGCATCAACACCAAGATGGATATGGAGGGCGTGGAGATCGAGAAAAGCAACATCCTTCTTGTCGGACCCACGGGATCCGGGAAGACCCTCCTGGCCCAGACATTGGCAAAGCTCCTGAAGGTTCCGTTTACGATCGCAGACGCCACCACGCTCACGGAGGCCGGATATGTAGGCGAGGATGTGGAAAATATCGTCCTGAGCCTCGTTCAGATGGCCGACTACGATCTGGAATCGGCCTGCAAGGGCATCGTGTACATAGACGAGATCGACAAGATCGCCCGGAAGTCGGACAGCCCTTCCATTACCCGGGACGTCTCCGGAGAGGGAGTCCAGCAGGCCCTTTTGAAGATTATTGAAGGGACCATGGCCAACGTGCCTCCCAAGGGAGGGAGAAAGCACCCCCAGCAGGACTTCGTGAAGGTGGACACGAGCAACATCCTCTTCATTTGCGGCGGGACGTTCAACGGGCTGGAAAAAATCATTCGCAATCGAATCGGAAGCAAGCTCATGGGGTTTGAGGCGGATATCAAAGGCAAGGATGAAATCGATCTGAACTACGTGATGTCTCTGGTCCAGCCCGAAGACCTGATCAAGTTCGGACTCATTCCTGAATTCATCGGGAGAATTCCGATTATCGCATCGCTCGGCGAGCTGAGCCTCGACGCCCTGGTCAGAATTCTGACGGAGCCGAAAAACGCCCTCAGCAAACAGTACCAGAAGCTTTTTGAACTTGAAGGAGTGGAACTCAAGTTCACCGAAGAGGTTCTCCAAGCCGTGGCGGAAGATGCGCTCAGGAGAAAATCAGGAGCCCGAGGTTTGAGGGCCATCCTGGAGTCCATGATGCTTGACATTATGTACGATATCCCATCGCTTGCGGGCGTGAGAGAATGCGTCGTCGGCGACGAAGTCCTAACAAAGAGAGAAAAGCCTTTGCTCATTTACGAAAACAAGGCGGAATACGCATAAAACGATGTTTACTTTGACGAAGAAAGACGCTGATCAGCTAATGGAACAGGAAGAGAATGGTTATTACCCGCTTCTACCTCTAAGGGATGTAGTGGTATTCCCCAACGTGGTCGTCCCGCTCTTTGTGGGCAGGGAAAAGTCCATTAAGGCGCTGCAATACGCCATGTCCCATCAGAAGCAGGTATTCCTTTCTGCACAAAGGGACGCCAAAGTGGACGACCCGGCGCCGAAGGACATCTACCTTCACGGTACGCTCGGTTCCGTGCTCCAGCTTCTCAAGTTGCCCGACGGCACGGTCAAGGCCTTGATTGAAGGAAAAGAGCGGGGAAAAATCACGCGCTTCCTGGAAAAGCAGGAACACTTCATGGTGGAAGTGGAGAAGATGCCGATCTCCACGGAGACGAACATGGAAACCGAAGCCCTGATACGTTCCATCTGCGAGAGCTTCGAGGAATACGCCAAACTGAACGAAAAGATCGGCCAGGAAGTAGTCGCCACGGTCACCTCCATCGAAGATCCGGTTCGGCTCGCCGATACAATTGCCGGACATCTTTACCTGAAGATCAAGGAAAAGCAGGAGCTTCTGGAAATCGACGACCTGAACAGCCGGCTCGAACAAATCTACAGCACGCTTTCCGGACAAATCGATCTGTTGAGGCTCGAGCAGCGCTTGAAGACAAGGGTCAAGAAACAGATGGAAAAGACCCAGAAGGACTACTACCTCAATGAACAGATGAGGGCCATTCAGAAAGAGATGGGGTCCAAGGACGACTTCAAGGCGGAGCTCGATGACCTGGAAAAAAAGATCAAGCGAAAGAGGCTCCCCAAAGAGGCCCATGCCCGCGTCAAGCAGGAATTCAAAAAGCTCAAGATGATGTCTCCCATGTCCGCGGAGGCGGCCGTAGTTCGAAACTATATCGACTGGATCATTTCGCTTCCGTGGTACGACAAGACAAAGTCCAAGATCAACGTGGAGCAGGCCGAAAAGATCCTTGACGAAGATCACTACGGACTCGAGAAACCCAAAGAAAGAATCCTGGAGTACCTCGCGGTTCAGCGTCTGGCCAAAAAGATCAAGGGCCCCATCCTGTGCCTGGTGGGCCCGCCCGGCGTGGGAAAGACTTCTCTCGCCCGTTCTGTGGCCCGTGCCACGGGACGAAACTTCGTCCGCCTTTCGCTCGGCGGCGTTCGAGACGAGGCGGAGATCCGGGGACACCGGAGGACCTATATCGGCGCGCTCCCGGGCAAGATCATCCAATTCCTTAAAAAGGCCAGATCCAACAATCCCGTGTTCTGCCTCGACGAGGTGGACAAGATGAGCACGGACTTTCGGGGAGATCCGGCCTCGGCCCTCTTGGAGGTCCTTGACCCGGAACAGAACTTCGCGTTCAACGACCACTACCTGGATCTCGACTACGACCTCTCCGACATCCTGTTCATCACCACGGCGAACACCCTTCACAGGATTCCACCGGCACTCCAGGACAGGATGGAGATCATCCGTCTTCCCGGGTACACCGAGCTCGAGAAGCTCAACATTGCGACTCACTTCCTCATCAAGAAGCAGGTGGAGGCCAACGGACTGAAGCCGCAAAACATCTCGTTTTCAGACAACGCAATCCTGTCGATCATCCGCTTCTACACCAAGGAAGCAGGCGTGAGAAACCTTGAGCGGGAGATCTCTTCCATCTGCCGCAAGGTAGCCCGCGAAGTGGTAAAACGAGGAAAGGACACCACGATTCCCGTCAAGTCCACGTCCATTCACAAGTACCTCGGAGTGCCCAAGTTCCGTTACGGACGCGCCGAAGAGGAGAACACGATCGGTGTGGCAACGGGCTTGGCTTGGACGGACGTGGGGGGAGAGCTTCTCCAGACCGAAGCCACGATCATGCCGGGCAAGGGGAACCTCTCTCTTACCGGGAAACTCGGGGACGTGATGCAGGAATCGGCTCAGGCCGGTTTAAGCTATGTCCGATCCAGGGCGAGACAGCTTCGGCTTCCCGAGAATTTCTATGAAAAGGTGGACATTCACGTCCATGTGCCCGAGGGAGCGATTCCCAAGGACGGGCCGTCCGCCGGGATCACTCTGGCCACGGCCATCGTTTCCGCGCTGACGCGGAAACCGGTCAACAGTGACATCGCCATGACCGGAGAGATTACCCTTCGGGGTCGGGTCCTTCCTATCGGCGGGCTCAAGGAGAAAATTCTGGCCGCCCACCGGGGCGGGATCAGCAAGGTGCTCCTGCCCATGGAAAACAAAAAGGACATCGAAGAGATCCCGAAAAAGATCCTGAAAAAAGTTGAGCTTACCCTGGTCGGTCACATGGATGACGTCCTTCGTGAGGCCCTGGTGCTCAAAGAAGGAGAAGAGCTTTTCGGCACGGGCAAGGAGTGCGAGCCTTTCTGCCTTGCGGAAATCGACCAGACCCCGGAGCAAAGTCCAACTCCCGGCCTCACGGCTCACTGAGCTGAGGGCTTTGGAATTATCTTGACAAGGGCCCTGGTACCTGGTAATCAAATCAATTCCCGCTACAAAGGCGGATAGCTCAGCGGGAGAGCATCGGCCTTACAAGCCGGGGGTCA
>CAYVUX010000296.1:0-5170 GCA_964455075.1 uncultured Desulfobacteraceae bacterium
CCCGAAGCTGAGATGGGAAAATGGGAAGTTATTTTTGAGTGAGCCCTTAGGGATGAACTCCCACGCAAGCAGGCGAGGCGCTTGGGAATCTGCCGGACTGGAGACCCATTGGAGGCTGTTGCAAAGCCTCCAGATGCCAGGCCTGCGCACACCCGAGGCATGAGGCCGCACACGCAGACGAGGAGCAACGCGGCAGATGGGCGTTCTCCCAGAGCCCTCCAGGCCCATGAGATGATTGTCGAGGACCTCTTGCGACAAGCAAGGATTGACCGACAGCGCAGGCAGCCGTACCTGCCGATGCTGTCGTTTGACATTGCTGCCTTGAGGGATGAACTTCTGAAGTCGATCTTCCCGTTCGTTAAGCTTCCGGTTCGGATTTTCTTCTGCAAAACCAACTCACTGGCATGTGTTCCGAAGGGTGAGAATACGGCCGAGATCTTTATCCACCTACCGCTGAACGACAAATCGACCCCACGGCAGGTCTTGTATCATACCCTTGCACACGAGATCATCCACCTGATTCTCCCGCCAAGAAACCTCAACGGAAAGGACGTTGTGCATCATAACGCCTTCTGGTGGTATGAAAACCACATGGTGCCGCACAACCGGCTTTCCTGGGCATGGATTTGCTACAACTTCTCTGGATGTCTCCGCTCGGACAAGAAAGCAGAATGCACCTTCGTCAAAAGGAACTGGAGGCAGTACATGGAAAGAGAAAGGTGTTCTTGGGAGTTCGTGCTCTCCCTAATGGAGGGGCAGGACCGCGAAAATCACCGAACTCCACACCGAATGGGATACGATGGCCGCGGGAAGATCGGCGAAACGCCAGTAGAAAGCGCCCCAGAACGCCCCGGCAACCGCGGCCGCGCCGACAAGCATGAAGTTCATAGAGCAGATATGGACACCTGCGTACAAAGACGTCGCGATGAGATATCCCTGCCAACCGCCCAACCGCTCCTGCAATCCTTTCTGGAGATACCCGCGCCAGAAAATCTCCTCGCTCGGACCGGTCACGAAAAAGAGGAGAAGCGTGATGACCCAGGTGGGAGTGCCGGCACCCCGGCCGTATATGCCGCCGATCTGCTCCCGTGCAAAACCGAAGAGCTCGAGAGAGATCACGCGGCCGACCATGAAGAGAACATAGAGCGCTGCCGCGGCGGCGATCCCGCGGAAAACCGCCTTGGACTCGAATCGGAGTTCTCGCATGATTTCTCTTCGTGCTACAAGAGAAATCCCAGCCAGAACGGCAGACGATAGGGATATTTTTAGCCAGAAATTCCCGGCGGAAACGGCAAAGGCCGTCACCCAGAGCCCAAAGGCAAGGCAAACCAAAAGGAGCAGCGCGGTCCAACCGGCCCTCGTTTTCAAACGACTTTCTCGAGAATGAGAGAAATTACAAGCAGTATCCCGAAGGCGGTATTCAGTTGGGCGGTTCGGGCATCCGCATCCTTCGGCACTTCACGTATCATGACTTTCAGGAGCTTAACGGCAACGGGCAGTGATAAAATCACGATCAGAGACCATCGGCCCAGGGGCCCGAACAGGGACATGACAATGACAGAGACCAGGGCGGCAAGGACCATGGATGCATAGACCAGTGGGCCGTTATTCCGGCCGAAGATGATTGCCAGGTTTTTCACATGGGCCTTTTTATCGGTCTCCACATCCCGCAGGTTGTTGGCAAAAAGGGTCAGTGCCACGAGCATCCCGAAGGGGATGGAAACCCAGAACGCGGCCCAACTGAAATGCCCGGCCTGAATAAAGTAGGCGGCCTCAACCGCGAGCGGGCCCCACATCAGGAAGACCGAAAGCTCTCCCAAGGCCTTGTACTTGTAAGAAAAAGGGGGCGCCGTGTAAAAAACCCCGGCAATCACACCGATAAGGCCGATCCAAAGGATCTCCCATCCGCGAAGGAACGCAAGCAGCAACCCCAATGCAGTGCCCAGGGAAAACAGCATAATGCTAACCCAAAGTACCGGCATGGGATAAATCTTGCCCTCTGCCAGGGGGTGGGGACGGTATTGAGTCGTGGCGGCGTCGTCAATGTCCACGCCGCTTCTGTAATCGAAAAAATCGTTCATCAGGTTGACGCCGCCGTGAACCGCCATCATTGCTACAGCGGTTGCCCCATACAAAGGCCATGAAAACGGGCCGTGCGTGGCTGCCAGGGCGGCTCCGACGCTCACGGAAATGGCGGACATGGTGAAAGACCAGGGCCTCATGGCCAGAAACCAGTTCTTATAGGAGGACATGAGAGAACACCTCAAAGGGACGAATTTTATTCAGGAGAAGATAGGGTATTAGCCCGCACCTGTCAATCCTGAGGGCAAAGACAAAGGTTCTTCCGGAACTCGGGCACCTCTTAGGACTCGGATAGCCTGCTCCTCCTCCCGGTTTTCCCGGTGCATGCCGGGAGCCAGGGCGATTGACCGAAGCAATGGCTCCGATCCAACGGAAAAACGCATCCCGGAAACTCGATGGATTGAACTTGGTTTGACAATCAACGCAGTCTTTTGGGGAAGGCCATATAGCCAAGATCATCCTGAAATGCAACAGGAAGCATCCCTCCAACCGGGTGTTCAGAACAATGGGGGCAGGCATCTTTGCAGGTTCTGCAAACGGCGTCTTGGGCATTCCCGCATTCGCGCATTGACACCCCACCCTGGGTCCCTTATGCTCGCAACAGGAAAGTCGCGGGGGGTTTCGTGTTCCATCCGAACCGCGAATATGGATAGGGTGGAAAAACCAGGAAGGATTGATTTAGGGACTCCATGGATAAGATCATCCGGAACGAAGAACGCATCCAATACCGCCTGGCGAGCACCGGGGTGGGGTTGGGCACGGGACTCCTCGCATGCACCCCCGAAGAGCCCACGGATTTTGATCAGGGCATCTCCTTTTTGGAATCGCGCCCCAACGACCTTTTCATGCACAGATACCTCTTGACCAAGGCGGGCGAACTGAAACCCGAGGAGCTCAAGCAGCGGATTCGGGCCGGGCACAAGGCGCCTCAAGGGCATCTTCTCGCGTTGACCTGTGAAGCCTGCATCATTTATTCCCAATTTGAAGCGCTTATGGCGGAGTTTGATTCATCGGAAATCGAGGAACTCGCAGCTTGTTCTCCGCTCATCTACATCCCCTGGCATCTGAGGAAAGACCGGGAAAGGGATTTTTACTGGTTGCGGGTTTTTTCCGGCAATCTCTATCGCCACCATGATCTGCCTTCGCCTGACTCGGCGGAGTTCCCGATCCCTTTTGACCAGGCTGCCTTGGAGCGATGGAAGAGCAGCATCGTCCCCATTGGAGAGCTGGTCGCATCCCGCCCGGACACAACGATTTGTTCCGGGAGAAATATATCAAGAGAAGACGTGAAAGCGTTGATCAGGAAACTGGAGCGCTCCGGGGTGCTCACCGGCTGGGAGATGAGACCCGATGCCACGCTCAGCCCTTTTGCGGTGGAGAGACCGTGGAATCTCGATGTGCAGATAGATCAAGGCGGGAACCGTCTGCGCCTCACCGGAACCCCCTCAAGTTATGGCAGAGGTCTGAATATTCACCAGGCGAGGTTGTCCTGCGCCATGGAAGCTGCGGAGCGTTATTCTGCTTTTGCCAGCGTGTTCTCTGAGGAAATCAAAGACTACACTCATGACTACATGCTCACAAAGGGACGTTACACGGAACTTTTGAACCAGGGGGTCCCGGTACTGGACCTTAATGAAATGTGCCTGGAGCTCCCGTACAGGGACCAGGAAGTCCACTGGATAACGGCACAAAGGGTTGATGAAAGGGGTTGCCACAGGGTCTACGTGCCCGCCCAGTTCGTGTTTCTTTTTTCCAACCTGGATGAGCCCAGCCTCACCAGTGGGATTTCTTCCACCGGGTTTGCCGCAGCCCATACTCCGGAAGAGGCCAAACTGTCGGCTCTTTTGGAGGTCATAGAGAGGGATGCGGAGAAGGTTATGCCCTACGCCAAGAATCGGTGTTTCCTGCTGGAATGCGACGACCGAAGGATCAGCGACAGCCTTGAAGGATTGAGGCGAAAGGGGATCCAAATCCAATTTTTGGACATGACCACTGAGTTCGGGATTCCCTGTTATAAGGCCTTTGTTCAAGGCCCGGGAGGAGCGGTTCTCAAGGGCTCGGCAGCCCATCTGGACGGTAAAAGGGCGGCGTTGGCGGCCATGACGGAGATCCCTTATCCTTACCCCTACTGTTTTGGGTCTATGCCCCCATCAGACGAACTGGAGTCCATTCAGTACGAAGACCTCCCCGATTACACCTCCGGGGATCCCGCCGCGGACCTCGAAAGGGTGGAGAACCTCTTGCTCAAAAACGGCTACAGGCCCATATATGTGGCTCTCACCAGGGAAGATCCGGGCATCCCGGTGGTGAGAGCCCTTGTCCCGGGTCTGGAGATGATGACCGTCTTTGATCGGTTCACGCCTCTGGGCCTGCGCAAATTTGCGCATTATCTCGAGACGGCCGGTTGAGCCCCGGCAAATCGTGTCTACCACGGAAGCATGAAGCGCCAAGGTTGCCCCGGAGAAGGGGAACGTTCCGTCAGCGGATCTCCTGGAAAGCCTTTTTCGTATCGCCCATTTGACACGCAAAACCGGTTCTTCTATCCTTGTAACAGGAAATACAAGATGGACATCGGGGTCTAACCAAAGATGACTTCCCGCGGCTTATGAAGCAGAGGAGGTTCTCCCGGAAAACTGCCCGAGACATCATCAATACAAAGAGGGTTCCTGTCTATGCGATTGCCATTCCCTTGGGTTTTGTTCATCTGCCTGGCCGTGATATCGGGCTTTCCAAGCCAGGCTTGGGCCCGCATGTCCCTTCCCCAAACCCACCGCGTGATCCCTTATAGCGCCGTGGAAACGCCAATGGCCGATTCGGACCCCAACCGGGCATTCCCTTTGGGCTTGGGCACCGCCGCACATAAAGGAAGCGCGGTTGATCTCTGCTTATCCCTCGCGCCCCTCGAAGGGCCCGCCGATCTCTTTCTCGCTTTCTACGCCCCTTCTCTGAGCGAAAAGATTTGGCTTTTCACGCCCAGATCCGGGCTTCAGCCCCTGGATGGGGGCCTTGTGCCTTGGAAGACCGGTTCTTCCGGGAAGCTGGATGAATGCCTGTTCAGCGCACTGCCGCTTTCCGCGTTCCCTCCCGG
>CAYVUX010000297.1:0-4019 GCA_964455075.1 uncultured Desulfobacteraceae bacterium
CTTTTTCGAAAAAATTTCACTTTTTTTCAATCCTTATATCGGAATTCCAGTTCCCGTGGGACCTGGCGGCGAGAAAAAGACCAACAGGTATTCGGGCGGTATTGCCTGAACGAGGCAGGTTTGGTACCATCAACATAATACATGCACTGGAAATGGAAAGGCCGGCGGTTATTCGGTCTCCGATTGGCAAAGATCGGTCTATGAAAGGGAATGCACCGGGGTCTGGGCACCCAAGGGTCTGAGCCGGTTTTATTGACCTTTCCTCAGACTTCTCCGTCCTCGAGCTCTGAAAAGCTTGATGAGAGGCGGAGTTTTCGTCCGGAGATGGAAAGACGGCAGTGGTCTTCCGGTAGTGTAAGACCAGGGACGCAGGCAGGAAATATTCCCGGACGCCGCCGACCGCCGATCCCTCTCGTGCATTGAACATGCTGGAGGAGCAGCCAACCGATGCCCATTTATGAATACGCCTGCCCGGACTGCGGCGGGCAATTTCAGGTCTTGATTTTGAAGCAGGAAGAGGAAAAGACGCTCCTGTGTCCGGAATGCCGGGGAAACCGGCCCAGAAGACTCATCTCCAGGGTCGCCTACCATGTCTCGGAAGCGGATCGCCTTGCAGACTATGATGGCCGCTCGCGAAAGAGTGAAGGCTTTTACAGGGACAGCCGGAACATCGGGCTCGAAGCCAAAAAAAGGGCTCGTCAGCTCGGGGTGGATTTGGGCGGAGGGTTTGAGGAAAAGCTGGACAAAATTCGGAGTGATCCGGGGGGCGTTTTGAAAGAAGGCGAGTAGGCAACCCGGAATCATTGCCCTGCCGCTCTCGCCGGATGGTTTCCATTGTCCTTCCGGGATGCCCGGGTTCCCGGGCGTACGGAGACGAACACCACGTTGCACCCATTTTCTTGAAAGGCGCGAGAGATGAACCGCCAAGGCGATGTTGTCTTGATCACCTATGAAGAGCACCCCGCGGTCTATGCCAGAATCGAGCGCATAGAGCCTGACGTCAAAAAGGGTTGGTATCAAGTGACCCTTCTCTTTCTTACGCTTCCCGCGCAAACCGTGACCTGGATTCTCCGGGGGGCCTACATACAAGGAGAATCCTTCACCATGGGCGGGAAAGCCATAAGGCTGCAATTTGTCCCCAGGTCTTCCCCAGAGAAAGACGCCGTCTCTTCCAAGGGAGGAGAAACGAACAAAAAGACCCCCTCTGGAGGAGGCAAAGTGATCCCTTTCAAGAAAACCTGAGGCCGGAAAGGGGGTTGCCGGGATGGGAGCGTCCGGAATCTTTGTAATCAGAGCAATCCTTTCGATTTTTTTCGCCTTTTTGCTTACACGCTTTTTTTTCGAGGGCAGGGGTTTGATCACGGTCTTTGCGATGGCCGCGGCGCTGCTCGGACTGGCCTATATATTCGAGTATGCCAAAAAACGAGACAGAAAGGACAGGCATGAACAGTAAAGTGTATGTCTTTGATTTTGAAACAGGAGACGGGAAGAACAAGAAACTTCTGGGTGGAAAAGGGGCGAACCTCTGCGAGATGACGCAAATCGGCCTTCCTGTTCCCCCCGGTTTTGTCATCACCACCGAAGCGTGCCTGGCGTACCTGAAGCAGAAGGGCGGAAAAAAGGCGCTGGACGCAGAGTTGATGAATCAGATCCGGGAAGCCATGTCCGGACTGGAGAAGAAAACCGGAAAGAAATTCGGAGGACGGGAAAATCCCCTCCTGGTTTCTGTAAGGTCCGGGGCCGCCATATCCATGCCTGGCATGATGGATACCATCCTGAATCTCGGGCTGAATGAAGAGACCGTGGAAGGCTTGATCCAATTGACGGGAGACAGGAGGTTTGTTTTTGATCTCTATAGACGCCTGATTCAGCTCTACGGAAATGTCGCGCTTCGGATTCCAGACAGGCATTTTGACGAAGCATTCAAGGCCATAAAGTCCAAAAATCATGCGCAGGTCGATGTTGAGCTGAATGCCGAAGGCTTGGAAGAGGCCTGCGGAGCGTTTCTGGAAATCGTGCAGGAAAAGGGCGGGGAGCCTTTTCCAAAAGACCCTTATGCGCAATTGGAAAGGGCGGTTTCCGCGGTTTTTGACTCCTGGATGGGCAAGCGTGCCGTGGATTATCGGAGGGAATTCAACATCACGCCGGATAAGGCAAACGGGACGGCCGTAAACGTCTGCACCATGGTGTTCGGCAATATGGGCGAGGGGAGTGCAACCGGCGTCGCCTTTACCAGGGATCCAGGCACTGGCGAAAACCGTCTCTACGGGGAATACATGCCGAATGCGCAAGGAGAGGATGTGGTGGCCGGCATCCGGACGCCGAGTCCTCTCAGGCGGCTCAGAAAAGAGATGCCCGCGGTTTACCGTCAACTCGAAGACTTGAGGCACACTCTGGAGAGTTATTACCAGGAGGTACAGGACTTTGAGTTCACGATCGAGAAGAACAAACTCTACTGTCTCCAGACCCGCAATGCCAAGATGAACGCAGCCGCCTTTATCAAGACCTCCATCGATATGGTCAATGAGGCCTTGATTTCCGAAGAGGACGCCATTTTGCGTATTCAGCCCGATATGCTGGCCCAGCTGCTCCACCCCAGGTTGGATCCCAACGCGGAGGTGCAACTCCTGGCGCAGGGGCTGCCTGCGTCACCGGGCGCGGCTTCCGGCAAAATGGTTTTTGACGCCGATCGTGCCGAGAGCAAGGCAAAGCTGGGTGAGAAGGTGATCCTGGTCCGCGAGGAAACCAAGCCGGAAGACATCCATGGCTTCTTCGCTTCTCAAGCTATTCTGACGAGCAGGGGCGGCAAGACATCCCATGCCGCTGTAGTCGCCCGCAGCATGGGAAAACCATGCGTCTCCGGTTGCGAGGCCATCGTCATCGATCACAGGGCCAGAGAAGCGGTGATTTCCGGGAATACTTTCCGGGAAGGGGACATGATCACCATAGACGGGACAACGGGCAACGTGTACGGAGGGCAGGTGCCCACCATTGATCCCGAGTTCGTGGAGGATCTGCTCGTGCTTCTGGAATGGGCCGATGACATCAGCGAGCTGAAGGTGATGGCCAACGCGGACACCCCCGAGTCGGTATCGCAGGCGAAGAAGTACGGGGCCATGGGGGTGGGACTGTGCAGGACGGAGCGGATGTTCAATCAGCCGGATCGGCTGCCCATTGTTAGAGAAATGATCCTCGTGGACAGCACCGAGGAGCGAAAGGCGGCGCTGGACAAGCTCCTTCCGTTTCAGCGCGAAGACTTCAAAGAGATCTTTCGCATCATGGAGGGAAGCCCCGTGACCATACGGCTGCTGGATCCCCCCATCCATGAATTTCTCCCTTCAGCGGAGGAACTGGTTGACGAGATCAATCACCTCAAAGAGCTCAGGGGGACGGTGGACGGCTTGGTGGGCCTACCCACGGCTCTCAAACTCTTGGACCCGGAGCTGCATGCCCGGTATGCCGGCAACCTTGAGGGCATCACCCAGGGCCTCGAGGAACTCCGCAGCAAGCACCTGGCGGAGACCCTGATCGAATCCAAGGAGGCCATGCTCAAAAAGGTCAGGGCGCTTTCAGAGATCAATCCCATGCTTGGCCACCGGGGCGTCCGTCTTGGAATAACCTACCCCGAAATTTACGAAATGCAAATCCGGGCCATCCTGGAGGCGTCCGCGGAGCACACCCGGGAGGGAGGAACCGTCATCCCGGAAATCATGGTTCCCCAAGTCTGCACCCTCGAGGAGTTGAAGTGGGTGCATCGCTATGCAAAACGCATTCATGGACGGGTTGAGAAAGAATATAATCTCAAGGTGCCGTTTCGCTTCGGAACCATGGTGGAGGTTGTCCGGGCTTGCATGAGGGCCGGCCGTATTGCGGAGCTGGCCGAATTTATTTCTTTCGGGACCAACGACCTTACCCAGGCGACCTTCTCTTTTTCGCGGGAGGACGCGGAAAACAAGTTCCTGCCTCTTTACAAGGAACGCGGGATTCTCCAGCATAATCCTTTCGAGGTTTTGGACATC
>CAYVUX010000297.1:4029-5167 GCA_964455075.1 uncultured Desulfobacteraceae bacterium
CCTGGACGTGAAGGGGGTGGGGAGACTCATGATGATCACCATCGAGTGGGCCCGCAAAACCCGCGGGGACATGAAAATCGGCATCTGCGGGGAGCAGGGGGGGCACCCCGACGCGATTCGGTTTTGCCACCACATCATGATGAGCTATGTCTCCTGCTCGCCGCCGAGAGTGCCCATCGCCCGGCTCGCGGCCGCCCAGGCGAAGCTCAAAGAAGAGGAATATACGCTCACCTGAACCGAGCGTTTCGAATACAGCTTGCGGCCGGAGCCAAAGGGAAAACGGGGATGCTGAAGGCTGCGGGACCTTTGAAAAACGGCTCCGCTGAGGCGGGTCTCAAGGCAAAGGCCGGCGAGGAGGTTAACCGCAGGAATTCGCTGGAAAGACGGAGTGTACCCTCAGACCAAGATCAGAATGCCAGGATTTTTCATTTTTACCCTCTCAAAGACACAAGTGCGCGAAAACCGGACGAACCAAAAAACAATGGGTCCCAGCATTCCTGTCCGGCTGTTTCCCGTCAACTCACGCAGATAGGTCCTATCCCACTTCCTCTTACTGCATTTCAGACCGTTGCAGGTCGAAGGACTTCGACCAAGAGAAGTCTTGACGGTTCCTCGCCCGAGGACTATATTCCTTAAATTGAATTCAATGGAGGCTTTGTGATGAAGGATTTCATTCGGGTTATGAAGGCCCTTTCCGATCCCAGTCGGGTCAAGATCGTGAAGATGCTTCAACGCAAGTCCATGTGTGTCTGCGAGTTGCAGGAGGCGCTCCGGATTGCGCAATCAAGTGTGTCCAAGCATCTCAAACTCCTTGAAAAAGCCGGTCTTGTAGACCACGAGAAGGACGGTCTGTGGGTGAACTATCATCTCGCGGACGGGATGAAGTCCCCGTATGCATCCACGCTGATGGGAAATCTTCGACACTGGCTGGAGGATGAGCCCGAAGTCAAAGAGCTCATCGAGCGACTTCCCTACATTCGAAGAGAGGATGTCTGCAAGCGGGTCGCGTGATTTTTTGACGTTTTTTGGACAGAAAATGATGGGAGAGATGATGCCTGCCTGTATGACCATGATGAAATCGAGAGGCATGGATATGGAGAGGATGCGTACCATGATGAAAGGCATGATGGAGTAACGG
>CAYVUX010000298.1:0-973 GCA_964455075.1 uncultured Desulfobacteraceae bacterium
TAAGGCAAGGCATGCCGTATCATCCTGATTATTCAGATGATATCGGCGTGCCTCCCGATAAGTGCTCGTTCGCGGGCAAGCCCGCTCCTACAGAATGGTCAGAGCGTCATCTCTGCAGGAGCGCTGCCAGGCCAAAATGCGAAAACCGGATGAACCTTTTCGATTTGGCAATCATTAGGTATCCATTTTCCGGAAGAACCTTTTTTCTTCATTCCCTGGCTGGTGGCTCAGGCCCCACCCCGCTTTCTTTGTCATTACGAAAAACTCCTCGTTAACGAACCCGGGAACGCGCTACGAAGTAGTGGCCTGCTTCACGGAAGCGGGGTAAAGAACCGGAAACTCGCAAATGCCAGAAATCAATTTGTGGATAAGCACTTGACTAATAATTGGGGAGGGCAGCTCTTTATCAGGCGGTTCCGGCTATCAGTTTGGGATCATACTCACAGGTGAAAAGCGATTCAAGAGGGAAATTTTTCGAAGCATTGAGAATCTCAATACCCATAATTCGACCTTCCTCGGTAAGATCCAGATTCACCCCTTCGGCAACTTCAACAACTCCTGTGGGAGTCTCTTCGGACAATCTCAAATATGCGGCGTCAGCTTCCTGGTCATAATAAATTTTCATTTTCTTAACCCCTTTTTAAACGGATACGCCGTAATTACAACAATTCTATCGCTTTCACGGGAAAAAACCACGATTCCCATTTCCTTGATTTGTGGAAGATAAGGCTGCTTGATGTTTCTCAACGCCGCTCATAGCACGCTCCTTTCGCCGCTGACGGGGAACTCCGGTCGCCCTACGGGCTCCCTCCGTTCACCGTCAGCGGATACCATTCCATGTAGCGTAATTAAATCCCAGTTTTGGGACACAAATTCGGAAACAATGGGAGGTTGAAATCCTGTTCCTCTTTTCGGGTTGGCCATCCGGGCTTCTGGAAGTGCGCCATCTCTTGCTGTCCTATTTCATGCCGCC
>CAYVUX010000298.1:983-5142 GCA_964455075.1 uncultured Desulfobacteraceae bacterium
CAGGGCGACGGGCAAGGAGCCCGCACCTCCTTATCCTTTTTCAAAAGTGCGTCAGCTCGGGCTTGCCGATGGGGAAAACGTTGAAACCGAGTGCAAAAAGCTTCCGGTGATCCAGGATGTTTCGGCCGTCAAACACAAAGGCCGGCTTTGCCATGGAACGATAGATCCTCTCGTAGTCCAGCTTGCGGTAGAGGTCCCATTCGGTGAGCACGGCTATCGCTTCGGCGCCCTTCGCCGCCTTGTAGGGGTCTTCCTCAAACCCGGGTTGCCGGGGGCAGTCCGCGAGATCCCTCCGGGCGTTGGCAAGGGCCTTGGGATCCGTGATGACCACATCGGCGCCCTCATCGAGGAGCCTTTGGGCCACAAAAATCGCCGGGCTTTCCCGGGTATCTCCCGTATTGGCCTTGAACGCGAAACCGAAGATGCAGATCCGTTTGTCCGTGAGGGTGTTGAACATGGCCCCCAGCATTCCCAAAACCAGCCGCTCCTTCTGGTACTCGTTGATCCGCACCACGCCTTCCCAGTAGTCCGCCACTTCTTTGAGGCCGTAGCTTCTCGAGATATAGACCAAATTAAGGATATCCTTTTTGAAGCAGGACCCCCCGAAGCCCACACTCGCGTTCAGAAAGTGGGGCCCCACACGGCGATCCATGCCCACGGCCCGGGCCACCTCCGTCACATCCGCCCGGCTCTTTTCACAAAGGGCGGAAATCGCGTTGATGGAAGAGATCCGCTGGGCCAGAAACGCGTTCGCGACGAGCTTGGAGAGCTCGCTGCTCCAGACATTGGACGTGATGATCCGTTCCCGGGGGACCCAGTTCGCGTAGATTTCCACGATTTTCTCCCGGGCCTCCAATCCGGTTTCCGTCTCGCGGCTGCCGATGAGCACACGGTCGGGCTCTTCCAGGTCTTGTACAGCGCTTCCTTCCGCAAGGAATTCCGGATTGGATACCACTTCGAATCGGCATGAATTGTCTCCCGCCCGAAGGATCCGCTCCATGGCCGCAGCCGTCCTAACGGGCAGCGTGCTCTTTTCCACGATGATCTTGTCCGACTCCGCGTATTCCCGAATTTGACGCGCCGTCTTTTCCCAGTACTGAAGATCCGCGGCCATTCCGGCACCCACGCCGAACGACTTGGTGGGCGTATTGACGCTCACAAAGATAATCTCGGATTCCTTGATTCCTTTTGCAATATCCGTGCTGAAGAAAAGATTTGCTCCCCTTGCCGCCCGAACCACCTCCTCCAGTCCGGGTTCATAGATGGGAAGGTTGTCGGAGTCCCACCGGGCGATCCTATCCGGGTCGATATCGACCACCGTGACTTTGTATTGCGGACATTTTTGCGCGATCACCGCCATGGTGGGTCCGCCCACATAGCCCGCGCCAATGCAAAGGATGCGCTTTTCAAAGGACTTGGCCATCAGCACTCCTCATTCTCCGGTTTAACCATGTCATCATCAAACTTCTGGTCCTTATAGATCCAGATTCCGTTTTGCTCCACGGCATCGACCAATCGCCGGCCTTCGGACTTCATGGACTTCCACTCATCTATCGTGTAGATCAAGATGTCCGCGGGCACGGGAAGGATCCCTTCATGGACTTCTACCGATCGTTCCGCGAAGGGATCGGCGCTCTTATCCAGGAGAACGACAATATCGAGGTCGCTCCCCACCCCCCAGCGTCTTTCGGCATAGGAGCCGAAAACGGCAATCCCTACAACCCCGGAGTTTCGAGTCAGCATCTTCCCGGCCCACTCCCGAATCTTCCGGCCCACGGTTTCCCTGTCAGGCCATTTGAGAACGGACGAATTTAATGATCTCACCGGCATATTCAATCGCCTCGCCGCTTTGAAGGGGACCATAATGCTCAAACGGCGACCCGCTCGGGTGCCCGTTCGCATATCTCGTGGGGATATAGAAATTGTCGAGGACCCGTGCCTTTTCAAAAAGAAGATCCGGCACCTCGACGCGTTCGGGCAGTTCGCGAAGCAAGAACGCCACGACATGCCCCCACGCCTCTTGCCCGCAGGCGAGATGAAGGGCCTTCACGGCCTTCTCCGCAGCCTGCTGGGCCGCAAAACAGGCCCACTCGTGCCTTCCGCTCTCTTGTGAATCGCGGGCCTGCTCCAAATCTCTCTCGGCCTGTCTCAGCCAATCCTCAGCGCGATTGGGCATGGGATATCTCCAAGATTGATGCGTTCCTAATAAGTCCGAGCTTACCCTTTTTGGTTCTTCCGGAATTCAGGTACCTCTTAGAATTCAGATCGCCCTTAGAGAGGGGGGATGAATGTTTGTTCGCGGGCAAGCCCGCTCCTACAGGGGAATCGGAAGTCAGTCAGGCCAAAATCAGAATGCCACGATTTCTCACCCCCCTTCAACAAAGGAGGCGAAAGCCGGATGAAGCATTTCTAATTGGGACCATTGGGCATCCATTTTCCTGTAGAACCCCTTTTTACGTCACCCCGGTAGACTTGTGTTGCTCATCCCGGCCAAGTCACGTAGAAGGGCGAAAGCCGGGAGCCATAAGTTCACGAGAAGATGCCCTTTTCTGGATTCCGGATCTCCCTCGCTTCGCGTCGGTCGTCCGGAATGACGTTTTTTCAAATTAGAGCACCGTCTCTAAAGAGAATATGCCGCTACAGGCACTGAGGAAAACTCTTTTACGTCACCCCGGCGGAGGCCGGGGTCCAGCCGCCTTTCAAAGTTACTGAAATGTGACTAGATTCCTGGTTCTATCGAGGACTCTGATCCGGAATAGCCGCCGGAATCCAGTAATAGCAAATATTACAGCCCCCGTATCGATTACAGGGCAGGCTTATCAACTCGACCGGATTGGTAAGACCCTCGTGATTGGAGCCATTTTTTCAGTGAATCCTGGCTTTCCCCGGAAGGTTTTCCGGCAAGAAGGCCCTCGACGCTGATATCTTCATCTACATCCCTCCAATGAATCCCTTGGCCTTTGCCAATAAAACGCCAGTTCGCCCGTTCTTCGGGAGTCGCGTACTCAAGTCGTGGATACCAGCCCACCGGAACGGAAATGGTTCGACCATCACTGAGATCGACGGTAAGTGTGTCCTCGGTTGTTTGGACGTTCACAGCACGGGGTGTTTCTATATTCAATGCCGCAAACTTCATACTACGCAATCAAAGCGACCTCTTGTACCACGCATACGTCTCTTCTATGCCTTTTCGAAGCGGGATCTCTGGTTTCCATCCCAGGGCCTGAATCCTGCTCGTATCCAGGAGCTTCCGGGGGGGTCCGTCGGGCTTTGTAGGATCATAGTCCAGCGAGCCCCCGTAGCCCACAACATCCCGGATGAGTTCCGCCAGCTCTTTGATGGTGATGTCTTCGCCGGTGCCCACGTTCACAATCTCTTCGGCGTCGTAGTGTTTCATGAGAAACAGGCAGGCATCCGCCAGATCGTCCACGTGCAGAAATTCCCGTCTGGGCGTCCCGGTGCCCCACAGAACCACGTATTTTGATCCTTTCTGCTTGGCTTCATGAAATTTCCGTATGAGCGCCGGAAGCACGTGGCTCGTCTCTAGATCAAAGTTGTCCCCGGGGCCGTAGAGGTTCGTGGGCATGAGGCTGATCGCCCGAAACCCGTACTGTCTCCTGTAGGCCTGGCACATTTTGATCCCGGCAATCTTGGCCACCGCATACCACTCGTTTGTGGGTTCCAGCTCTCCGGTCAGGAGGTATTCCTCCTTCATGGGTTGCGGACAGAACTTGGGATAAATACACGAGGAGCCTAGGAAGAGGAGCTTTTCGGTCCCGAAGCGGTAGGCCGCATCGATCACATGGGTCTGGATCTGGAGGTTCTCCCGGATAAAGTCAGCGGGGTACGTGTCGTTCGCCAATATGCCCCCGACCCGGGCCGCGGCCAGGAACACGTATTCGGGGCGATCTTCTTTGAAAAACCGGTTCACCGCCTGCTGATCGGTCAGATCGAGTTCGTGGTGCGTGCGGGTGACCAACCTGCCGTAGCCCTCTTCCTTTAGCTTTCGCAGGATCGCCGAACCCACCAGGCCGCGATGGCCCGCCACATAAATTTTGGCGCTTTTCTCCACTTCCTGCCAACTCGAATTTGATGCGTTCGCAAAAATTCCGGTTTCTTTCGTTTTTTCTTCATTCCGGATCCCGGATCGGAGTCCGGG
>CAYVUX010000299.1:0-5141 GCA_964455075.1 uncultured Desulfobacteraceae bacterium
TCTGGGTTTTTACCGCATTCTCGCTTGTACCATAGAACGCCTTTATGCGAAGATGTTGTTTGATCCATTTGAAGAAAAGTTCCACTTGCCAACGGCAGCGATAAAGCTCTGCAACAATCAGAGGCGGCACGATGAAGTTGTTTGTAAGGAACGAAAATCTTCTTTCTGATTTGTCATCAAAGTAGCCTACTCGTCTCAGTTTGGCGGGGTACTCCTTTCGCGTCTTTAACCCGTTAAGGACAATTGTTTGATCACATCTCAAGCCAACGTCCTTATCGATTGCCCGCGAATAGAGTCGCCGGAACTTTGTGTTGACTTTGGAACGAATGATGAAGGAAGCCATGCACTGATCTAAGACGTAAAGACGCCGAAAGTCTAAGTAGCCACGGTCCATGACATAGAATGCTCCGGGCTCTGGAATAAGCTGGTCAAGGATTTTGACATCATGAACTTTTCCATCTGTGATGGATATGAATGTGGGAATGCACCCACGTAGATCCAATAAGGTGTGAAGCTTCACAGCGCCCTTTGTTTTTCGAAACCGCGCCCAAGGAAACAACGAAAGGCATAGATCAATGGTGGACGCATCGAGCGCGTAAACTGTCTCATCAAGTTCTACTCCGAAGTCGTCACCGGAGTAGAGATCTCTTGCGATCTTTATTAGCACCTGAGCGAGGTCGGCATATATGCGCCAGTCTCGGTTTTCATTTGCGAAGGCAAGAGTACTTCGGGAGATTTTGGCCCGAATTCCCATGTGGCACAACTTGTTCTGCATGGCACGCAAGCACGACTCGATATCCCGCAGGCTTTCCCTGTAGGAAAGCTGAGCGAAGCACATACAAAGAAACTGATCGAGGCATGAGAATGATTTCATGTAATGATTGCCTTGATACCGATTTACGTACCGGTGAAACTGCCGGATAGGGAGAAAGTCCATCAATTGGGAAAATACCAGTCGTCCTGTATACATAGGCCATTTCCTCCGGATGATTTCCGGGGATTATGGCCAAAAATCGGTTTTCAAGTCGATAACAATATTTTTGTCTGTATTTCTCCGTTATTTAAAGTAGTTAAGTCACCTGACCACAATTTTAACCGGACAGCAATGCTTTTACATGTATATTAATGTAAGAATAAAGAACGATTAAATAAAAAAGTCAATCTGCAACGGATTGTGAAATATTTAACGGATCAAATTATTATTGAGGTAACGCGCTCATGCCGGTACAATTTCGACGTATGCTCAAACTCGGTTTTATGGCTGTTTTTAAAACACGGGGCACAGACGCAAGGCTCACGCCGAAGCGAGTAAAAACCCTTCTTTTCCTTACTCCCGTCTTTGCATTTTTCTTTATCATAAACTGGATATGCCTGCTCCTGGATGAAATTATTTTTCGGGATTTCAGGAAGATAGAGCCTGAGAAGCCCCTTTTTATAGTGGGCCCTCCGCGATCGGGGACGACCTTTCTTCACCGCGTCCTTGCAAGAGACGAGCAATTTACTACCATGAGGCTCTGGGAGATTCTCTTTGCGCCGTCAATAATACAGAAGAAGATACTGCGGGCGCTGGGAAGGATTGACGACAGGCTCGGGAATCCCCTGACAAATTTCCTCCTTCAAAGGGAAGAGAGGCTCTTCAATAATTTTAATATAATGCATCCTGTAAGCCTTTTTGCCGCAGAGGAGGATGATGGCATCCTTTTTAATATTTTCGCCTCGTACTTTCTTGTTATGCCCCTGCCCTTTTATGACAACATAAAGCCCTTTGTCCATTTTGACGAGGAGCTGCCGGAGAAAGAGAGGACGCGGATAATGAATTTTTACAAAAGCTGCGTTAAGCGCCATATGTACGTCTTTGGCGCTGAAAGGCACTTTCTCTCAAAGAACCCTGCGTTTTCTTCAAAGATCGACACGCTCAATAAAATTTTCCCTGACGCCAGGTTTATCTACACTGTACGCACTCCCCTTGAGGGCGTGCCCTCTGCGCTCAGTCTGATAACCCATTTCATAGAAGCATTCTGCGATTTCTGCGAGGACACAGAAAAGAACGAATTCATACTCGACCTCCTTTCCCACTGGTACCGCTATCCCATAGAAAAAATTGCCTCCCTCCCGAATGAGCGCCATTCTATGATAGAATACAGCGAACTTATATCAGACCCCATGGCTGTTATTATCAGAGGCTACGGCAGGATGGATTACGAGATAACATCAAAAACACTACTGGTACTTGCTGAAGAGAACCGGAACGCCCGGAGCTACAGAAGCAGGCACGTTTACGATTTCGGCAGCTACGCTCTTACGCCGGAGCAGGTTGAGACCGAATACACGGACATCATAGATCAGTTCGGGTACGCCGCCTTTAAACTGCCCGGAATGGCCGAGGAGAGGGTTTAATAAGGATACCGGATAAATAAATAATTAATAAAGCCTGGCCTGGACCCCGAAGGCGACAAGCCATATCTCCTTGAATATCTTTATCCCTTCGTCGTTTTCGGCATCCTCGTAAAAGAAGCGGCTGATTCCTGAGTTTATTGCCAAATCCTTAACTGGCTCAACCATGCCTGTGAAGCTCACACCGTAAAACGGCATCTTCGGGCCCAGTATGGGATAGGAGCCGCTGTCTGAGCCGGGGTCGCCCCTGTGAAATCCCACGCTGCCCCTGACTCCGTCAGAAAATGAATACTCCACGCCCGCACGGAATTCCAGACTGTTGTTGTATTTATCCTCGTCCTCTCAGTTGCGGAGGTTCTCATTCCAGCGGGCGTTTTTATTAAAGGCATAGTCGATATCAAGTGCGAGCTCTAATTTTCTATCAATCAAAAAGTAGGTTACGCCGGAGCACAGCATGGCAGGCAGGTCCCTGCGAAATGTGGAGCTCTCTTCAGGATACAATGTGGAAGCGAGCCCGGCGGTGTCATTTTTTTCGACATCGAATTTCAGGTTTACCTCCGGCTCGTACCGGAGGCCAATATTCAGACCTCTATTAGGTGTGATGTCCGCTCGAATACCGGTGCTATACCCATTGCCGAGTCTCTGTAGTCAAGGAGAACGGCGTCCGGCCCGGCCTTCCCCGGCCGGCATGGTAAATATCCACGCGGGAAAACTCCTCGGGCTCCCCCAGATCAGGCAAAGTGACAGCCTTCGTTTCGGCCACCTTTCGGTACTCCTTTCTTTCGAGCCGCTTCACCCGGGCATCGGCCACAATCACGTCTTTTCCCATTTCCAGAAATTTCTCCAGAAATCCCAGGTTTTCCAGGTCGTAGAGGACATCCGCGGCAAACACCACGTTAAAATCCCGAGAAAGAGAATCCAGGGTCAGGCAGGTTTCGACGCCCACCCCGTTGAGCACGGCGTTGGCACGAATCGCATCCAGAGCGGAAGGCCCCGAATCGCAGGCAACTACGGTTTCAGCCCCTGCGGCGGCCGCAGCTATCGCGCATATTCCGGAGCCCGATCCGAAATCCAAAACGGATTTCCCCGCTACCAGCGAAGGGCGCTCAAAGAGGAATGCGGCCAGGGCATGTCCCCCCGCCCAGCAAAACGCCCAGTAGGGCGGAGCGGAAAGGATCGCGCGGACCTCTTCGGTGGAATAGGGCCTGGCCATACCCTCCGGACTCAGGAGATAAAGGCGGAGATCCGGGCACAGGGGAATCTTTGTTTCCACAATCCGGGCTTCCGGCAGGATCCGCTGCACCGAATCGTTCAACCGGGATTGATACAACCCATGGCGGCTCATGCCGTTTTCCAGTCCACACCCGTCCACTCTTCGCTCACCTCCCACAGGCGGCGGCGGACGTCCGGATCGGAAGCCACCCGGGGCGTCATGGCGGGCCGCATCCCTCCCATGAAGGAGAACCCCGGCGCCCATTTTTGCGAGGTCCAGGGCCGTCTGCCTCCCGATTCCGTCCGTGGCGCCCGTAATCAGTACCCTCTTGCCCTGCACGGATTGCCTCTCCTCCTCGCTGGCGCAGCGCTTCGGCGCGCCTGGAGCTGTGCACATCAATTTCATGCTCTCTTAATCCTACCTGTCTCGTCAAGCCCGCATCCCTTTCCAAGGGCCGCGCCCCATGCAAATCGGAACACCCCCGGGTCAGAGAGACAAAAAACAGAACGGCCGGAGGGATGAAAAAATAGGACGGGTATCCAAGAGGGGCCCTGATTTTCCTGGAAACCGGGGGGAGCTTGTGCGTATTATGCCGTAGAGCTTTTCGCGCACTCGCCGGGCCGAACCTTCGCCATGGGGGCGGTCAAGATTCCTTCGCCGTTTCGGGAAAGGAAAGGGGGAAATACCCAATGAATAGGAAAGAAGCCCTGTTGACGCTTCTGGCCGCCGCCTCCGCGATTCTTCATATCTGGGCGGAATACCACGGCCCTCAGGTTCAGGTATTCGTTTTCAAACCCCTTACCATGGCCTTTATCATTCTCCTCGGCGTTTACCGCGCCACAGGAAACCGCGGTTTCTACGCCTACTGTATTCTCGCGGGACTTGGTTTTTCCGTTGCCGGAGACGTGTTCCTGATGCTCCCTTCCGATCTTTTTGTTCAGGGCTTGATCAGTTTCCTCATCGCCCATTTATTCTACATTGCCGCCTTTACTCAGGGCACCCCGCTGAAATTCCGGTCCTGGTCCATCGCCCCCTTTGCCGTCTACGGTCTCCTCATCTACGCGGTGCTTTTCCCGCACCTCGGCGAGTTGAAAATCCCCGTGCTGATCTATGTGGTGGCGATCCTGGTGATGGGTTGGCGCGCCCTGGAAAGGTGGCGGCATGTCCGAAATAGCGCCGCCCTGTTCGCCTTCTTCGGGGCCTTGCTTTTCATTCTTTCGGACTCCGTGCTGGCGCTCAATCGTTTTCGCGAGCCTTTTGCCGCCGCCCGCTTGCTCACCCTGCTCACGTATTTCTCGGCCCAGTGGCTCATCGCCCGCTCCATCGGCGCGGTCCCGGTTCGTTCTCCTTCGCAAAATCCTTAAAAATCCTTTTTCGTTTCATTCGATGTTCACGTACTTGTTCCTTTGAAAGAGTAAATATGAGAAATCGTGGGACTCTGGTTTTGCTCTGATGGTTTACTCCGTCATTCCGGACAAGCGACGCGAAGCAAAGAGAGATCCGGAATCCGATATGGTTGCCTCCTGTCAAGAAA
>CAYVUX010000300.1:0-5141 GCA_964455075.1 uncultured Desulfobacteraceae bacterium
TGCCGTCAGGCGGATTGTTGTCATGGTTGTGATCCTTGTGGTGGACCGTCAGCTCTCGAAGTCTCCTGCCGGAGAATTCCCTCCCGCATCGGGCGCAGATCCAAGGGAACAACTTGAGGGCTCGCTCCCGATACGTCTTCTCCAGTTCCTCTCGCTCACGCCGGGCCCCGGCAACGATCTCATCTTGAGCGGTTTTTCGCGCAGGCTTCTCTTTGGGTGACATCACTTTCTCTCCTCCGTCGCCATAGGGATACAGGCTTCAACGCCATAATATGGAATTTTACTATCCCATTTCCCGGCCTGCAATCCATTTGTGTGCATTCCCGTACGGCACCCCGGCGGTGTCAAACAGCAACGGCTTGAGGAACGCGCCGGGCGATGAATGGATTTGCAGGGGCAAAGGGTTCCCGACCCGGCCCAAATGCAGGACTTCCGCCCCGATTGTCCCTGTCCAATTCAGGGCAGGAATTGCAGCGTGTCTTGACGTCTCTCTCGGGCGCGTACGGAAATTCCGCGGGGGCTTGACAATGCATCCTGCGGACTCTCCGGGAATCGCCCTTTATCGGAACGGTCGCCCCATGGAATTTCTCTGGAACGGGTCGAGGCCGGGAGCTTGACAATATCCCGGGAGAACCTAATTTATTTGTAAAGAGCTTTTTTATAACCCGCCCTAAAGCAGGGGCCACGAGCCGGGTTTGCACAAAGTGTAGACCCGGCTTTTTTTAGGAGGTTCGCATGAATACCAGCCAAAAAAACTCAACAAACACGGTATCCCGGCTCAGCCCGATCTTTCGGCAGAATGTCTTCTCAAGGATAGACAACAATGACGATGCGGCATTCTACGCCCGGGAACGATTCGTGAATCATTTGGATTCCTTGGCTTTGGACACCACGCGACAACTGATTGGGAGTCTCATCATTGAAGACCATCCCGTGATCCTGGATCTTATGGCCGGGTGGGATTCTCACATTCCGGGTGAACTCCACCCGTCCAGGGTGGTGGGACTCGGACTCAACGAAAAAGAACTGGAGGCCAATGACCGCCTCGACGAAAGAATCATCCATGATCTCAACGAGGATCCCTCTCTGCCTTTCCCTTCAAACACCTTCGACGCCGTGCTCAACATTGTCTCGGTGGATTACATGACAAGGCCCCTCGAGGTGTTTCGGGAGGCAGGTCGGATTCTCAAGCCCGGCGGTCTTTTCCTGGTAGTCTTTTCCAATCGCATGTTTCCTCAAAAGGCCGTGAAAATCTGGCGGGATTCGGACGAGGGCGAGCGGGTCATTCTGGTGGAGGAGTTTTTTCGACAAGCCGGGATCTTTGAAAAGCCCTTATTTTTTGCTTCCCGGGGAAAGCCGCGACCCAAAGACGACAAATATGCCCATCTGGAGCCCACGAGCGATCCGGTATACGCGGTATATGCCGACAAGAAAGGAGCTGTTATTCCCATGAGAAGGCCGGAGGTGCGAACGATCTATGGGCCGCCGATGGACAAGGAGGTGCTGGAGGCAAAAACGCGGAATGTGAAAAACAGCCTTTGCTGCCCTCACTGCGACGAAGCCTTGAAGAAATGGGCGGTTCCGGACAACCCATTCTGCCAGACCTGGGACAACGATTTCATGTACATTTGCTTCAACGACGAATGCCCCTATTTTGTGCGAGGCTGGGACAAGATGTACCGTGACACGAGCCAGGGGATGTCTTACCGGTTCATGTACAACCCGGACAGGGATTCCTGCCTTCCCATGCCGGTACCCACCGCCAGGGCACTGAGAGAAGGAATCGTGGAGGAGGACTCCCCGGTGAAATCCGGTTCCTGATGATGCGGGGGAGCCGGCAATAATCCATACCCGGCGAAGCCAAAGGGAGGCCTTTGAAAGCCGCCTGTTTTCAAGGACCTCCGCCCTATACGTGATTTCTCAACTTGAGAGCTGCAGGTTCAGGTACGTTTGTTGGGCCAGGTACGGCTGTTTGTACTTCCGCACATAGTGATTGAAAAGCGTGATGGGAACGATCAGGGGGACCCGCCCATTCCGATAATCCTCGATGACTTCGAGTAGTTCCTTTTTTTCGTCCGGGGTGAGCTCCTTTTTGAAATATCCCATCATGTGCTGCAGGACGTTGACATTCTTTCGGACGGTGCTTTTGAGCCTTAGCGCCTCCAGGAGCATGGCTTCGTATTCGGAAAAAAGCCTGTCGGCCGGGGTTCGTTTTCCATCGGCCACTCGCTTGCCCATCTCCCTGTAGTGCTTCGGGCTGTGACTGAGGATCAGCAGCTTGTTCCGGGTGTGAAACTCCACAAGACCGCCGAGCGTCCGCTTCCGGGCTGCCACCTCCCGCCATCTTTTGAGAGCAAATATGCTCTCGATGAAGTTTTCCCGAAGTACCGGGTCGTGGAGCCGGCCCTCGTCCTCCACCGGCAGAAGGGGAAAATGCGCCTTGAATATCCCCGCGAATATGCCGCTCCCCGATTTGGAAGGCATCCCCTTTTCATTGTAAACCTTGACCCTTTCCATGCCGCTGGAGGGAGATCGGCTTTTAAAGATAAACCCCTCCAGGTCTTCGGCCTCAAGCTCGGACACTCGCCTCTCCGCCCAGGAAACCATCTGCTCCGTGCAGTCCTTTTTGCTGTGGACGGTGATGAGCCGGGGCGATTCCGGGTCCCCGACCAGCCGAAGAGCCTCCCGGGGTACAGGCATGCCGCATTCCACTTCCGGGCACACTTTTACGTATTCCACGTACTGACCCAGCGTATCCTTCAAAAACCGATCAAGCTTGTGCCCGCCGTCGTAGCGGACCTTCTCGCCCAGGAGGCACGCGCTGATCCCCAGCCTGATTTTCTCTTCCATTGGTATTCTCCGATACAGAAAAATGCCTACCTTGACTCCAGTATACCAAGATGGAGCAGAGGCGGCAATACGGATCCCAAAAAGGACGATCTGGACAATTTGTTTTTTTCCGGTGCGAATCTATGGTATGAAGGGAGGAGGACGTTTGACGAATCGGCTCCGGGTCACCGGTCCTTCCGCCTCGGTTGAGGCTGGATCGTCAAGCATACAGCCTGCCAATTTCCGGAATACGACGCCTCAACCACAAAAGTAGGGACGGACATGAACAAAGAAGTGCTGTCGGAAATAAAGGCCCTGGTCAAAGAAAAAGACCTGTGCGTGCTTGCCACGGTTTCTGCAGGAAATCCCCATTGCTCTCTCATGGCCTACGTGACCGATGAAGAGTGCAGAGAAGTCTATATGGCCACCCGCAGAGACACCGCCAAGTATCGAAATATGCGAAAGCATCCATCGGTAAGCCTCCTTATCGACAACAGGGAAGTTCAACGGGAATCCGCAATATCCGGGGCGAGGGCCTTGACCGTGAGCGGTGCATTTCAACCGATCCAAGACGAGGAAAAGAGGTCCCGCGTACGGGCCGGACTTCTGGCCCGTCACCCCTACCTCGAAGCCTTTCTTGAAGACCCGGAGGCTGAGGTCTTCGGAGTCAAGGTCAGCGCATTTCTCCTTCTTGACGGACTCACCGAGGCCCATTTCGTACCCGTTTAGGACTTCGCCCCGTATCCCAAGGAACCTCCCTTGCCGCCGCGGTTCGCATGATGACAAAACTCCTCCTGCAGTCTGTGCCTTCCATTCGCGTCTCTCAAGCGAACCGGCGTCCCGTGAACGCCCGGGGTGACTATGTGCTGTACTGGATGACCGCCTCCAGAAGGTCCGCCTGGAACTTCTCACTGGATCGCGCTCTGGATTGGGCCGAGGAGCTCAAAAAACCCCTGCTGATTTTCGAAGCCCTGCGTTGCGGCTATCCCTGGGCCGGGGATCGTCTGCACCGCTTCATCCTGGACGGGATGGCCGACAATGTCCGGTCTTTCAAGGACACCCCGGCCCTCTATTACCCGTACGTCGAACCGGAAAAAGGCGCTGCCAAAGGCCTGCTGGAAGCCCTCTCCGCCCAGGCGGCCCTGGTCGTGACGGACGATTACCCGTGCTTTTTTCTCCCTCGTATGATCTCCGCCGCGGCTCGCAAGGTGGGCGTACGCATGGAAACCGTAGAAGGAAACGGACTCCTGCCCATGGATGCGGCAAACCGGGCATTTCCCACGGCATATGCGTTCAGGAGGTTTCTCCAGAAGGAGATCCCCCGGTTTCTCCTGGACCATCCCGGCACCGCCCCTTTCAAAGGGAGAAGGCTCAAAACAAAGACCCCCCTTCCAAAAAGCATCGTCAAGCGCTGGCCGCCCGCGTCCTCCGCGTTTCTCCGGGGGGATCCCCAAGCCCTCGCAGGGCTTCCCATCGACCACCGCGTGAGGCCCGCCCCGCAGCGGGGAGGCTCTCGGGAGGCCGGCCGGACCCTCTGCGAGTTTATTGAGGGTCGCGTTCTCCGATATCCCCTGGACCGCAATCAGCCCGAACTCGAAGGAACCAGCGGGCTTTCCCCTTATCTGCACTTCGGTCACGTATCCGTACATGAGATTTTCCGCCGGATCATGGAAAAGGAGGATTGGTTCATCGACCGTCTCTCCCCCAAGGCTTCCGGCGCCAAGAGCGGATGGTGGGGCATGAGTGAGGGAGCCGAGGCGTTTCTGGACGAACTGATAACATGGAGGGAACTGGGTTTCAACATGTGCCGCCACCGCCGGGACTATGACCGCTACGAGTCTCTCCCGCACTGGGCCCGGGCCACCCTTGAAACGCACGAGCTGGATCGCCGGCCTTATCTTTACAACCTCAAGGATTTCGAGGAAGCCCATACCCACGATCCTCTCTGGAATGCGGCCCAAACACAGCTGATCAGCGAGGGCCGGATTCACAACTACTTGCGAATGCTCTGGGGGAAAAAGATTCTCCATTGGACGCCGACTCCGAAGAAGGCCCTGGAGATCATGACGCATCTGAACAACAAGTATGCCCTGGACGGGAGGGACCCGAACTCTTACAGCGGGATCTTTTGGGTTCTCGGGAGATATGACCGAGCCTGGGGTCCGGAACGCCTCGTCTTCGGGAAGGTCCGATACATGAGCTCTAAAAACACGGCCAGAAAGGTTCGCGTAAAAAACTACGTGAGGATCTATTCATCGTAAATAATCCCCGCCCAAAGGACGGGGCTTTGCCTTAGCCCCCTATAAGGGGGC
>CAYVUX010000301.1:0-5136 GCA_964455075.1 uncultured Desulfobacteraceae bacterium
GGCCTTCTTTCGGCAACACAGTTCCTCGTTTAATCCTTATATCGGAATTCCAGGAAGGGAAGCACATGATCCCGCGGGAGAAGGGGTGACAAGCTGCTCAGGAGATAGGCCTTTTCCGCAGCGAGGCTCGGCCTGCGGGGGGCGAATCTCCTTTCAGCGGTTTGGGTGAAGGCCCGGGCAACCCGGATTTTTTCGAGAAGGCCTTGATAAGAATCTCTCTGCCGAATACAATCCCCGCATGCTTTAAAAGAGGGCGAGCGGCGGGCGAGCCCTCGGGCAGGTGTTTTCCCGCTGAATTTTGGACCTTTTTCCACGAAATGGGAAGGGCATGGGTCGAGTCTTGGAAAAGGTGAACGCCTGGTCGGAAAGGCCCGGGGCCCTCTGGGTCATCCTGGGGATATCGGCCGCAGTCAAATTTTCCCTTGCCTTGATGAACGGGGACATCAACCCGGACGGGGACGATTATATCTTCGCAGCCCAGCAAGTCATTCAGGGCAACCTCCGGGAAGGCATGAAAATCTATCCCATGCCGTTCTATCCTTTCCTGATCGGAATTTTTCACTTCCTCATTCCGAACTGGGTCTGGGCGGCAAGGGCTGTGAACGTGTTGTCCCTCATATTCTCAGCGATTCCTCTTTATCTCCTGACCAAAGAACTCTTCGGCAAAGGGCCGGCTTTCTGGGCCGGGTTGGCCTTTGCCCTGGCTCCTTATCCGACCGAGACGTCGGTGGAAGTGGTGCGCGGGCCGGTCTTTGTGCTCTGCTTTGGCTGGGCGGCATACTTTTCCGTCCGGGCCGTGCGCACTAAGCGGAAGCTTTTCTTTCTGGCCGGTTCGGTCTTTGCGTTGACCGCGGCCCTTTTTCGGGTGGAGGGGGTTCTTCTCCCGGTGCTTTGTCCGCTCTTCTTTCTCTGGCTGGCCGTCTCGAGAAAAGGGGAAAGACGGGCCCTTTTGCGGGGGATTGCAATATGGGTCGTGTTCCCTGTCCTGCTCTGCCTCGCCGTCTACGTGGGCACGGGCCGGGTGGGGGTAAAGGCGACGAGAATGAATGAGGTCAACAAAAAAATTCACGGGATTCTGGATCTCCGCTTCCTCGACAACTACCACCGCATCTACGACCAGTTGAAAGATCTCGAAGAGAAGGCTGTCTTCCCGGGCGGCAAACAGAATCTGGCCGAAATTGCAAGGCACGCCATGCCTCTTCTCTATCTCTACGGGCTTTCGAGGAGTCTTGCCAAGGTCCTCTTCCCCCTTTTCGTGATTCCCTTGGTTCTTGGGTTCAGACGTCCGCACGACCGCGGTCACGGGCTGGTCCTGTTCGTGGCGTCGGCCTATTTTTTCATGGTTTATTTGACGCTTGTGGAACAGGATTACATCCAGGACCGCTTTCTACTGGCCACGGCGTATCTCCTTTACCCCTGGGTTGGGTCGGGCATGTACCGTCTGGTCAATCCGTTGGCGGGGTCGAGGGCGCGAAGAATCATCGGGGCCGCCGTGGCGGTTCTCCTGGTATTTTCTCCCCTCGTAAAGACTACCGAATTGTTTGCCGAACAGGAAGACGTCATGAGAAGGGCCGGCAGGTGGATTGCATCGGAGCCCTCCCTCCGAGAGCTCAAGATGATGAGCACGGACTCGAGAATCCCCTTCTATGCGGGCAGGGGCGGAAGGTACGTGGATTATGATGAGCAGCCGAACGGAGAAGCGGCGATGGAGCGCTTGGCCCTTCGGAAAAATGTGGGGCTGATTACACTCGAGAGTCCCGACGGAGAGGAAGGGAGGGACCCGATTTTCTCACGCTTCGAGAAACGGATGGAGTTCCAGGGCAAGAAGGAACGCGTGGTCGTTTATGTTCTCAGGGAGCGCCCGGCTCCGAAGAAAGGGTCCGTCGGCACCCCGAAACCCCCTCTCTAACAAGCGGTTGGATCTGTGCCTTCTAGCAGCACTCCAGGGGAGCCTCCCTCTCCCATTCCTCCACGGTCCGGAAGCGGTAGCCGTCCTCGAAGGACACCACCACGTGGTCCGCATCAATACGCCGGGCAAAATCAAACCAGTTCCTGTAGTGGGAAAGCACTTTTTGCGGATCTTCGTAGTCCTTGAGAATGGCGAGATGGCGTTTTTTCCCCTTGAAGACGCCCCGCTTCATATGGGGCTCGATCTCGCTCCGCCTGAGTTGCCTGTGTAGGGCCTCCGGCGGCCGCCAGATGGTGAGAAAGGTTATCCGCTTGGCGGTTTGAAGGATATCCAAGGCTTCGTCCCTTTTGTGGACCTTGGCGCTTCTGAGATACGGCCTCAAGAAATCGTAATGAAAAAGGAGCCTTTGGACTTTCGGCTCGGTCAGTTTTTTCAGGCGGTGGGAGCCGGATTGCGTCCAGGCCGACGGCGCTCCCATGCCCAGCCTTTCCGCCACCTCCGGCGCCTCATTTCGAAGGAGCCTCTCCATGAGCGTTGACTTCCCGCTTGAGGTGGGGCCCGTCACCACCACGAGCCGGCCGATCCTTCGCTTGTGGGCAATGGCAATATACCGGTCCTTGTGCTCCGACGGGAGGATGTCCACCCGTGCGAACATCTTTCTCTGATAGAGCAGGAGGTTTTCCATGGCCGGGGCGGTGATGAAAAATTTTTGTTCTTTTCTGCTTCCCGACGTGCCGTTCTTGTTGACGAACATCAGGGGAGATCGATTAAGCAGGGAGCCCAAAAGTCTAGAAACCTTGAGTTTCCTGCGATCGTGCTTTCCCAGAGCGGCGACCTCCAGGATCATCTTTTCCCGGGTGACGGAAATGAGTTTTTCGAGGGCCGAGATGGGGTTCTTCAGGTGGTGCAGGAGGTTGAGACAGAGCACGTAGTCGAACTCGTCTTCAATGGGTTCGGTCTCGAAGTCCAGGAGTTCGAAAGATGCCTTCCACCCGAGGCAGTCGGACAGGAGGCGTGCCTTGCAGATGCTGTCCGGATCCACGTCCACGCCCAGAACCCGGCTTGCGCCTCGCTTCAGCGCCTCAAAGCAGAAGTATCCCAGCTTGCACCCCAGATCGAGCACTGTTTTCCCGGTCATGTCCTCCGGGAATATGCGCCGGGCCGATTCAGAACGATCCTTGCCCCCCGTGCTCAATCCGTAGGGGAGTTCGATCCGCTGGTAGCCGAAGTCGCCGCTCCGCAGCATCTTTTCTACTTGATCACGCGTCCATTCGGTCTGATTCAAAGCATTTCCTCCAGGCCTGGAAAAACGTGATCCGCCATGGGAGCGGAATGTGTTTTCCGGCATGTTTTCGGCAGACAATATTTCTAGAAGGTCGAGAAGGTCGGGGCCGTTTTGTCAATTTTGCGCATGCTTCGAGAGCTTTTCGACGCCGGCATGCAGGCCGATTTCTCGATCGAGAATCAGCCCGCGAAAGAGGGCCTCCACCCGCGGATAATGTTTCCAGTTCAGGAAAAACCGAGAAAGGTCCTTTCGGCGCGCGGCTTCAAAACGCTTCCGAATTCGGTGCTCCCGCATGGCGTCTAGGTCCAGCAACACGGGTCCTTCCTCCCGCACAATGATGTTCGACGCCTTCAAGTCTCCGTGGCTGATCCGGTCCGATTCGAGCGTGCCCAGAATGTCCGCGATCCGGCGAGCGTCTTCCACTTTTGTGTGCCCGGCCCCGTCCGCAAAATACGTTTCCGCAAGGGGACCTCCAACATATTCGCCGATGTAGAAGGCCTCGAATCGAAGAGGACCCAAGCGTTTTTCCACCATGGCCACCGGTTCGGGTGTTTCGATTCCCATTTTTTTCAACCGGTGTGCATTACGCCAGCTCCGGGCCGCTCGTGTACGGCGCAGGCACCGCTTCATTCCGTGGGAGATTCCCTTGATGTTGTATCGCTTGACCGCAAGGACTCGGTCGTCAATCCTGACGAGGCTCACGGTGGAGGTGTTGCCGGTCTTGACCCGTTTTGTCTCCGGACGTCCGAGGACTGCATCCGGCGATTCAAGGAAAGCCTCCATTTGGGGCGTGAATCGGGTACGCCTGCAGAGCATGAGGCGGCGAAAGGACCTCCGGCATACGATCTCCGTGGAGTTCCGTAAGATTTTCCTGAAGTATCTTCGCATCCCTCGCCTCCGATAAGCCCGGGCCGTGTTTTCCAGGGAAAGAAATTGTTTTTCGCTCCTTTCCCAGCCTCGTTCTTTGCAGTACGCGGCGTAGAGATCTCGGATAAGGAGAGGATCTTGAAACTTGGAGAGCGAAAACAGCGAGGCCAGGTTGGAGAGACTCGCCCGGGTATTGAGGGGTCGAGGAGACGAGCCGACCCGAATCGCCGATCCGTCCACGGAATAGATGCGATCCCCGGATACAAGGAAATTGCCCGGGTGGAGATCTCTCTGGAAGAGTCCGTGGCGGTGCATTTGGGCAATAAGCCCTGCCAGGACCTTGAGGAGCCGGAACCGGTGATCCGGATCGATTTCCCCGGCCCACAAATCCGTAAGAGACTTTGTCCTTTCGAGGTACTCGGTCACCAGGACGCCGCAGGCGGAGTTTTTCGCCTTGCCGGCGAACAGGATTCCCGGCGTGGGAACGCCGGCCCGCTGGAGGGCGCGGATCCCTGCGGTTTCTCTTCTGAGATGCCTTCTGTAGTGATGAGGCCGGAGGAAAAGTTTCGCCACCACCTTGCGCTCCATCCAGCGGCCCGAAAAGACGGCTCGCCTTCCGGGCACCACCCGCAGTACCTTCCTTAGATCAAGGGGGTCCGCGGACCCATCGAGTTCCAGGGTAAAGGGAGTCTCAAATGTGCGCTTCACCGCTCTCAAGGGATCCATGTCTTCCACGTTTCCGGGCCGGAGCTATCCGGGATCTACCGGCTCTCTGCCGAACACCTTCCTGTAGAGCCGGATCGCATCCCGTCTGACCCGGGTCCAGAATCTTTCGTTTTGCCGGAGACTTGTCTTTAGGGGACGTCCTTCGTATGCGCGCACGAACCTCATGGCGTCGGCCCGGGTGAGCCCGATATCCATGCTGGAAAAGCACAACCCGGCGAGGTCTTTCAATCGCCAGCGGAGCGGGGTACTGCCGCGGACCTGAGCGCGATGGAGGTCAATGAGATAAAGCCGGGGGGAGTCTTCCCCCTCGCCGTGCATTTCCGTATTGCGGCGGAGGAGGAAATGGGAG
>CAYVUX010000302.1:0-5134 GCA_964455075.1 uncultured Desulfobacteraceae bacterium
CGCCTCCGGGATGAAGGCGCTTGTCCTGGCGGCCCAGGCGATTCGGGGCGGGGAGGCTGAAGCCGTATTGGCAGGGGGCATGGAGAACATGTCCTTGATCCCCTACGCCCTGCCGGCGGCGCGGTGGGGAGCGCGAATGAACAACACGGATCTCGTTGACCTGATGATCCTGGACGGCCTTTTCGAGATATTCTATGGGTATCACATGGGCATTACGGCCGAAAATATTGCCGGGAAATACGGCATTTCCCGCCGGGAACAGGATGAGCTGGGAGCATTGAGCCACCAGCGGGCGAGAAAGGCCATTGCGGACGGGCATTTCAAGGAAGAAACTGTTCCGGTGGTGATTCCCCAGAGAAAAGGCGACCCGGTGGTTTTCGATACGGACGAGCGTCCCATGGAAACCAGTGTGGAGAAAATGGCCAAGCTTCGTCCGGCCTTCAAGAAAGACGGCACCGTAACCGCCGGCAATGCCTCCGGCATCAACGACGCCGCGGCGGCCCTTCTCCTCATGTCTGAAAAGAAGGCCAAGGACCTGGGTCTGAAGGCCCTGGTCAAAATACGAGCCTGGGCCTCTGCGGGGATCGATCCGGCCTACATGGGCCTCGGTCCGATTCCTGCGGTAAGAAAGGTTCTTGCGAAAGAAAATCTTTCTGTGGACGATTTCGGCGCCGTTGAACTCAACGAGGCATTTGCGTCCCAGGCCATAGCCTGTGTGAGGGAGCTCAAGCTGGATATGGAGCGGGTAAATGTCCTCGGCAGCGGCATTTCCATCGGCCACCCCATCGGCTGCACAGGGGCGCGGATCGCCCTTACCCTGACCGGAGAGATGCTGAGGAAAGGACATGACCTCGGCCTTGCATCGCTTTGCATCGGCGGGGGACAGGGGATGGCCCTCGTGCTGGAGAAAGCGTAGGCCTCCGGCATTCAGAGCGGCGATCCGAACGACGGGACGCAGTGAACAAAACCCGATAGGGAGAGAATTATGAATTACGAAAATATCATCTTCGAGATCGACGAGACCGTGGCAATGATCAAGTTCAATCGACCAAAAGCCTTGAACGCGATCAACCCGGACGTCCTGGAAGAAGTCGGGAAGGCCTTGGATAGCATTGAAGAGAACAAGTCCGTCCGGGTGGTTGTTCTGACGGGCGAAGGCGAGAAAGCCTTTGTGGCCGGGGCCGATATTGCGCACATGGTGAAGCTGGATCCGCTGAAAGCCAGGAGTTTTTCCAGACAGGGTCAGGAACTGCTGTTTCGCCTGGAGAAGCTCCCGCTCCCCGTCATTGCTTGCGTGAACGGGTTTGCCCTGGGAGGAGGGACGGAGATCGCCATGGCCTGCGACTTCATTTACGCGTCCGAAACGGCCAGGTTCGGACAGCCCGAAATCAACCTCGGCATTATCCCGGGCTTTGGGGGAACCCAGCGCCTGTCCCGGCTGGTGGGGAAAGCGATGGCCAAAGAGCTGTGCATGAGCGGGGGCATGATATCGGCTCCCGAGGCCAAGGAAATCGGTCTGGTGAACAAGGTATTCCCGCCGGAAGCGCTGTGGGAGGAAACCATGAAAACGGCGAAGCTCCTGGCATCCAAGGGAAGGGTGTCCATAAAGGCCGTCAAGCACTGCGTGGATCGAGGTTTTGATGTGGATTTGAGGTCAGGATGCTACATGGAATCCGATGCCTTTGCCATGTGCATGTCGAGCCCGGACGGCAAGGAGGGAATGACGGCCTTTCTTGAGAAACGAAATCCGGAATTCAAAGGGGAGCTGAGCTGAGCATGGACTTTTCACTGACCGAAGAACAACAGATGGTTCGGGATATGGCTCGGAGGTTCTCCGAAACCGAGATCAAGCCCAGGGCCGCGGAGCTGGATGAGAAACACGAGCACCCCGCGGATATTGTCCGGCAGCTCGGGGAACTCAAGATGTTGGGGATTGCGGTTCCGGAAGAATTCGGCGGAGGAGGAATGGATTACGTGAGCTATGTGCTCGCGCTGATCGAAGTTTCCAAGGCGTGTGCGTCGACCGGGGTAATCATGTCGGTCAACAACTCCCTGTATTGTTTCCCGGTACAGGCCTATGGGACCGACGAACAAAAAAGGAAATACCTTTTCCCTTGTGCGGCGGGAGAGAAGCTGGGATGTTACGGCCTGACGGAGGCGGGAGCCGGTTCCGATCCGGCCAGCATGCGGACCACGGCGGTGCGGGACGGAGATGAATGGGTGGTGAACGGCGAGAAAAAGTTCATCACCAACGGGAACGTGGCTTCCTATGCCGTCATTGCCGCGGTCACCGACAAAGGGAAAGGGTACAAGGGCATCAGTTCGTTTGTGGTGGACCTGGAGAATACACCCGGCTTCAAGCTCGGCCGCGTGGAGGACAAGATGGGCATTCTGGCCTCCGGCACTGCAGAGTTGGTTTTCGAGGATGCCGGGCTGCCGGCCGATGCACTTCTCGGGGGAGAGGGCGACGGCTTCAAGCAAATGCTGACCACCCTTGACGGAGGAAGAATCGGCATTGCGTCGCAGGCCATAGGAATCGGCCGCGCCGTCCTGGAGGAGTCTATCGAGTACGCCAAGACGCGTGAGCAGTTCGGCAAGTCCATCGGGTCGTTCCAGGCGATCCAGTGGAAATTGGCCGATATGGCCACGGAATTGGACGCTGCTGAACTGCTGACGCTTCGCGCCGCCTGGCTCGAGGACCACAAGAAGCCTTATGAGAAGGCGGCTGCCATGGCGAAAATGTTTGCTTCCGATGCGACCATGCGGGCCGCCGTGGAGGGCGTCAAAGTGCTGGGCGGTTATGGCTACTGCAAGGAATATCCCATGGAGCGGCATATGAGGGACGCCAAGATCTGCCAGATTTACGAGGGGACCAACGAGATCATGAGACTGGTGATTGCGAAGAACCTGATGAAGGGGAAATAGGAGCGGGGAGGTGCCACATGTCTCTTGTTTTCAACAAGAAGGTATTTGAAGACATAGAGCAGGAAGAAAAGAAATGGCGGGAAAAACTGGACAAGATCTTCGCGGCCAGGCCCGAAAGATTGGAGCGGTTTTCCACGGTTTCCGACAAAGAGATCGAGCGGATTTATACCCCTGCGGACATCAAAGAGCAGGACTTCCGCAAGGATCTCGGGTTTCCAGGCGAGTATCCGTTTACCAGGGGAGTTCAGCCGTCCATGTACCGTGGGCGCCTCTGGACGATGAGGATGTTCGCGGGTCTCGGCGGCGCCAGGGACACCAACAAGCGCTTTCACCTATTGGTGGACCAGGGGCAAACGGGTCTTTCCACAGCCTTTGACATGCCCACACTGATGGGGTATGATTCGGATTCTCCGCGGGCAAGGGGGGAATGCGGAAAGTGCGGGGTCGCCATTGACACCATTGTGGATATGGAGGAGCTGTTCGAAGGGCTTCCCATCGACAAGATCACGACGTCCATGACCATCAATCCGCCGGCCTCGGTTCTCTGGGCCATGTATATCGCCATGGCCGAAAAGCGGGGGATCAAACGGGAAGAGGTCGGCGGAACGATCCAGAACGATATGCTCAAGGAGTTTATTGCCCAGAAGACCTTCATGTGCCCGCCCGAGCCTTCCGTCCGGGTCATCACGGATACCGTGGAGTTCGGGACCCGGGAGGTTCCGCGATGGAACACCATCAGCATCAGCGGCTATCATATCCGGGAGGCGGGTTCCACGGCCGTTCAAGAGCTGGCCTTCACCCTCGCCGACGGCATTGCCTATGTGGAAGCGGCTATGAAGCGAGGGCTGGACGTTGATGATTTCGCGCCCCGGTTTTCCTTCTTTTTCAACTCCCACATTGATTTCTTCGAGGAAGTGGCCAAATTCAGGGCGGCCCGGCGCATGTGGGCCAGAATCATGAATGAGCGGTTCAAGGCGAAGAATCCCCGATCGTGGTGGCTGAGGTTTCACACCCAGACAGCGGGATGCTCGCTGACCGCGCAACAGCCTTACAACAACGTGGTGAGGACCGCGCTTCAGGCACTTGCTGCGGTACTCGGGGGGACGCAGTCCCTGCACACCAACTCCCTCGACGAAGTCCTGGCCATCCCCACCGAGGAAGCCGCCACCATTGCACTCAGGACCCAGCAGATCATAGGGGAGGAGTCCGGAGCCGCCAACACGATCGATCCTCTGGGAGGTTCCTATTGCGTGGAAGCGCTTACCAACCAGATGGAGGAAGAGGCGACGGATATCATTGAAAAAATCGACAAGATGGGTGGAATGCTTTCCGCCATTGAAAAAAATTACCCCCAGCAGGAGATCGCCGACGCCGCATACCACTACCAGCGGCAGATCGACAGCAAGGAGAAGCTCGTGGTGGGGGTAAACAAGTACGTGACCGAGGAAGAAATTCCCGTGGAGCTCCTGGAAATCGACGAAGAGCTGGAACGGCTGCAGATAGAGAGAACCACCCGGGTAAAAAATGAAAGAGACCAGGCACGGACCACCGAGTGCCTGGAGGAATTGGCGGAGGCGTGCGCGGGCAACCGCAACGTGATGGAACCCCTCATCGATGCGGTCAAGGCGTACGCGACCATACAGGAAACGTGCGATGTGTACCGCCGCGTTTTCGGTGAATACCGGGATCCCGGCATCTACTAGAACCATTCAGCGAGGCGCCGTCCGGAATAGACGGTGGGTGATGCGGGAATTTTCCGGCCGGTTCATCGGGGTCCAAACAGGAGGCCTTTTCATGGCCCTGGAAAGCAGAAATTTTGGCACAGAAATTGGCTGTTCCACCGATTTCGGAGTGCAACCGGACACGAAGGAGGGTTATTGGAAAAGACCATGGCGACCAAGCGAAGATTGAGGGTGATGGTGGCAAAGCCGGGGCTCGATGGACATGATCGCGGCGCAAGGATTATAGCCCGGGCATTTCGTGACGCGGGATACGAGGTGGTCTATTCGGGGCTGCATCAGAGCCCGGAGGAAATCGTGGAAGGCGCCATCCAGGAAGACGTTGACATGATCGGTCTGTCCAGCCTGGCAGGCGCACACAAATACCTCTTTCCGCGGACCGTGGAACTGCTGGCTGAGAAGGGGGCGGATGACATTGTGGTGTGCGGCGGCGGCATCATCCCCGATGAGGACATTCCCTTTCTCAAGAA
>CAYVUX010000303.1:0-5133 GCA_964455075.1 uncultured Desulfobacteraceae bacterium
GGAGAGAGTACTCTACTTTGAGAGCTATATCGTCATCGACCCGAAAGATACACCGCTCGTTCAGGGGACGCTCCTGACGGATGAGCAGTATCAGCAGGCGAGAGAAGATTATGGGGACCGCTTTGAAGCCGGCATTGGAGCCGAAGCCGTTCAGAAGATGCTGCGGAATCTGAACTTGGAAGAACTCTCGAATTCTCTGCGGGTGGAGATGACGCAGACCAAGTCGGAGGCGAAGCGTCGGAAGCTCGGCAAACGGCTCAAGATCATTGATGCGTTCCGGGAATCCAAGAATCACCCCGAGTGGACCATTATGGAAGTCGTCCCGGTCCTCCCCCCGGACCTGAGGCCTTTGGTTCCCCTGGATGGGGGACGCTTTGCCACATCCGATCTGAACGATTTGTACAGGCGGGTCATCAATCGAAACAATCGACTTAAGCGTTTGCTGGAGCTGAATGCACCGGACATTATCGTGAGAAATGAAAAGCGAATGCTCCAGGAAGCTGTGGACGTCCTCTTTGACAACGGAAGAAGGGGAAAGGTCGTAACAGGGGCAAACAAGCGACCCTTTAAATCGCTGAGCGACATGCTGAAAGGAAAGCAGGGTAGGTTTCGGCAGAACCTGCTTGGCAAACGCGTCGACTATTCGGGCCGTTCGGTGATCGTCGTGGGTCCCGACCTGAGGCTTCACCAGTGCGGTCTCCCGAAGCAGATGGCTTTGGAGCTTTTCAAGCCCTTTATCTACAACAAGCTGGACGAGAAAGGCCTGGTAACGACCATCAAGAGCGCCAAAAAGATGGTGGAACGGGAAACAGCCGAAGTCTGGGACGCTTTGGACGAAGTGGTCCGTGAATACTGTGTACTGTTGAACAGGGCCCCGACGCTGCATCGTTTGGGCATTCAGGCCTTCGAGCCTATTCTCATAGAAGGGAAGGCCATTCAGCTCCACCCGCTGGTTTGTACGGCGTTTAATGCCGACTTCGACGGCGATCAGATGGCCGTCCACGTGCCGCTCTCTATCGAAGCGCAAATCGAGGCGAGAGTGTTGATGATGTCCACGAACAACATCCTTTCGCCGGCCCACGGAGATCCCATTATCGTTCCCAGTCAGGACATCGTGCTGGGCCTTTACTATATGACACGGGAGCGGCCGTTTGCAAAAGGGGAGGGAAAGATCTTCTCCAATCCGGAGGAAGTGAGAATTGCCTTCGATGCGGGCGAACTGGACTTGCATGCGGCCATCAAGGTGAGGATAGAGGGCGAGGTGAAGATGACCACGACCGGACGGGTATTCCTTTATGAAGTCCTCCCCGCATCCCTGCCTTTTTCCCTCCTAAACAAGGTGATGACAAAGAAGGAGCTCCGGATTCTAATCAACGAGTCCTACCGGCGAGCGGGAATCAAGTCCACTGTAATCCTGGCGGATAGGTTGAAAGACCTGGGGTATAAGTACGCAACACTCTCAGGGATTTCCATTGCCATGAAGGATATGGTGATTCCTTCGAAGAAAAGCGAAATCATCTCGAAGGCCGAAGAAGAGGTGAGAAGGATTGATGATCAGTACACCAGCGGACTGATCACGGGCGGTGAGAAATACAATAAGGTGGTGGATATCTGGGCGCAATCCACAGAGAATGTAGCTTCCGAAATGATGAAGGAGATGGCCCAGGATGTTGTGGAGGGACCCCGTGGAAAGAAGGCGTCCTTGAGCAGTTTCAACCCTATCTACATGATGAGTGACTCCGGAGCGAGGGGCAGCAAGGACCAAATGAGGCAGCTGGCTGGCATGCGCGGACTTATGGCGAAGCCTTCGGGAGAGATCATAGAGACGCCCATCGCTTCCAACTTCCGGGAAGGACTCACGGTTTTGCAGTACTTTATCTCCACGCACGGTGCGAGAAAGGGGCTTGCAGATACGGCGCTTAAGACCGCAAACTCGGGGTATTTGACTCGTCGACTCGTTGATGTGGCTCAGGATGCCATTATTACGGAGGAGGACTGTGGAACCATCGACGGTATCTGGGTGGAGGACCTTGTCGAAGGGGGAGAGATCCTCCAGAGAATGGGCGAACGCATTCTGGGGAGAGTGGCGCTTCAGGACATATATGATCCCGTGACGGGAGCGGTTCTGGTCAAGGCCAACGAAGAAGTCAACGAGGAGAGGGTTGAAGAAGTCGAAAAGGCGGGCCTGGAGCGGGTGAAGATCCGTTCTGCACTCACCTGTGAGGCCAAGCGCGGGGTATGCAAGAAATGTTATGGCAGAGACCTTGCCCACGGCCATGAGGTAAATATTGGTGAAGCCATCGGCATTATTGCCGCGCAATCCATCGGGGAGCCGGGGACACAGCTCACCATGCGGACATTCCACATCGGTGGGACCGCGAGCAAGCGAGTCGAACAGACTACCATCCAATCGAGAAATGTAGGACGGGTTAAGTTCATTAACTTGAAGACGGTCCAGAACCGCGAAGGAAACTTCGTGGTGATGAACCGAAACGGAGAGCTGGCCATCCTGGGGAAAGGGAAAAGGGAAGTCGAGCGCTACCCGATCATCTATGGGGCCATACTGAAAGTCAACGACGGCGACAAGGTCGAGCCCAACCAGGTCGTGGCGGAATGGGATCCTTTTACAATTCCCATTATCACCGAGGTTCCCGGTACGGTCAAATTCGGAGACGTGGTCGAAGGCCGTACCCTCCAGGAAAAGAGGGATTACGTGACCGGAAAAATCAGCCGGGTCATCGTCGAAGCGAGAGATATGGACTCAAGGCCGCGCATCTCCCTGAAGGACGGCAGCGGAAAAACAGCGGATCTCCCAGGAAGTGGAAAGGGCAAGGCGCGGTATCATCTCCCTGTGGGGGCGATTATTATGGTCACAGAAGGGAGCGAAGTGGGAGCCGGAACGATTTTGGCCAAGATACCCAGGGAGACCACGAAAACAAAAGACATCACAGGGGGTCTGCCGCGAGTGGCGGAACTCTTTGAGGTCCGCAAACCGAAGGAAACCGCCATCATCAGCGAGATCGACGGAGTGGTGAGTTTTGGAAAGTACAGCAAAGGCAAGAGAAAAATGACAATCACCCCGGAGGTGGGCGACCCTGTCGATTACTATGTTTCCAAGGGCAAGCACGTGAGTGTCCTTGAAGGCGACTATGTCCGCTCGGGAGAGCCCTTGATGGATGGTTCGGTGAATCCCCACGACATTCTCAGGGTAAGGGGGCTCAAAGAGCTGGCGAAATATCTGGTGAACGAGGTTCAAGAAGTTTATCGGCTGCAGGGAGTCAAGATCAACGATAAACACATCGAAGTGATCGTCCGCCAGATGCTCCGCCAGGTTAATGTTACCGATGTCGGGGATTCTCAGTTCCTTCTCGGTGACCACATAGAGAAATGGCGTTTTGAGGAAGAGAACGAAAAAATTATCGCCGCCGGGGGGAAGCCTGCAACCGCGGAGCCCCTGCTGCTGGGGATCACCAAGGCCTCGTTGAGCACGGAAAGCTTCATCTCGGCGGCTTCCTTTCAGGAGACAACGAAGGTGCTGTCCGACGCCAGCGTCGCCGGCCGGATTGACTACCTCAAGGGACTCAAGGAGAATGTGATCATGGGCCGCCTCATTCCCGCCGGTACCGGGGTGAAAGAATACAGGAACGTCGAAATCGGATCGGTGGCTTAGGCTGAAACGGATACCTGGTGAAAAATTAATAGGTAATGAGATAAGGCCGGATGAGGGAGCGGAACCGTTCGAAAAATGCTTGACAAACAGAGAGAATAGGAATAGAAAAAACAATTTTACGCTTTTCGCGCATTGCCGGGGAAGGCAGGCCTGCGGAAGGTAACAGGACGCCGTGATCGAAGAGTGTGATGATAAGAAGGAGAACCTATGCCGACCATTAATCAGCTTGTAAGAAAGGGACGCGGGAACCCGAAAAAAAAGGCGAAAACCCCTGCCCTGCAAGGGGCCCCGCAAAAACGGGGGGTGTGTGTGCGGGTTTATACTTCCACACCGAAGAAACCCAATTCAGCCCTCCGAAAGGTCGCCAGGGTGCGGTTGACGAATGGAATCGAGGTCACTTCTTACATACCCGGAATGGGGCATAACCTGCAGGAACACTCGGTTGTGCTCATCCGGGGAGGTCGCGTGAAAGACCTGCCCGGGGTGCGCTATCATACGATTCGAGGAACCATGGACACGACCGGCGTGGATGACCGTCGCCAAGGCCGGTCCAAATACGGCGCCAAGAGGCCGAAGAAGCTGTAAGATCCGGTTCATCACTGATGTGACGAACATTTTTTGGGAGAGATTGCATGTCCAGGAAGAGGATGGGTGTCAAGCGAGAAATTCTGCCCGACCCCAAGTACAACAGCGTATTGGTCACGAAGTTCATCAACAACTTGATGAGCAAGGGCAAAAAGAGCACAGCACGACGGATGTTGTATGGATCTTTTGACATCATTCAGGCGAAAACCAATCAAGATCCCCTGGAGGTTTTTCAAAAGGCCATTGACAATGTAAAGCCGGCCGTGGAAGTCAAATCCAGGAGGGTGGGAGGTTCGACGTACCAGGTACCCACCGAAGTGAGACCCGCGAGAAGGCAGGCACTGGGCATTCGCTGGATTATAAACTTCGCAAGCCAGCGGGGAGAGAAGGAAATGGCCTCGAAGTTGGCAGGCGAGCTTATGGATGCGGCCAACTCCAGAGGAGGGTCCGTCAAAAAGAAGGAAGATACGCACAGGATGGCAGAGGCCAACAAGGCTTTTGCGCATTATCGCTGGTGATGCATAACCCGGCTGTCGCCTTCATGGCTGGTCCGTCTACGTCTGAAACGCGCCATGAATCGTGAGCTCTGATCCAATACGAAGGAGGTTATGAGATGTCGAAGAAGAAGTTTGAGAGGACGAAGCCGCATGTAAACGTGGGGACGATAGGGCATATTGATCACGGGAAGACAACGTTGACGGCGGCGATGACGAAGCATTTGGAGAAGAAGGGGATGTCGGAATACATTCCCTTTGATGCGATAGACAAGGCGCCGGAGGAGAAGGCGCGGGGGATCACGATTGCGACGGCGCATGTGGAGTACGAGACGGCGAATCGGCATTATGCGCACGTGGACTGTCCGGGTCATGCGGACTACA
>CAYVUX010000304.1:0-5104 GCA_964455075.1 uncultured Desulfobacteraceae bacterium
CTTGCTTCGCTTCGGTCGTCCGGAATGACGTTTTTTCGAATTGCGACACAGTCTCAGAACCTGGAATGCTTTCGCTTTGCGGAGGGTTCCTTATTCCAGTTTTCCGTTGATCCAGTAGTTCACGCGGGCCGGGTGGTTCTTGATATATTCTGCGGCCGCCTCCTCGTAGGAGCTGTCGGTGGCCTTGAGCATCACCTCTTCAAGCTGCTCAAGAGGGATAAACAGGCGGGTGAAGAATTCGAATACCTCGTAGGGATAGTCCTGATAGAAGCCTTTTCGGACCAGGGCATGGATTCTCTCCCTGCCCCCGAGCACGCCCTTGGGATCCTCAAGATACCTGAGGTCCCACCTGGCGAATTTCCAGTGCGGGCTCCACCCGGTCACTACGATCCAGTCCTTTTTTCGGATGGCGCGCGCAAGGGCCACGGTCATCCCGGCTCCGCTGGAAGGTGTGAGTTTGTAGCGGGCGTCCGTCAGGCCGTATTCCTCCATGGCCTTTTCCGAGGCCTGCATCAGCCCGGATCCCGGGTCTATACCCGTGATGCGGTTTTTCAATTTGTCGGCCACATCCGGTTTCATAAGGTCTTCCATGGACTCGAGCTCGCTTTTCGGGATGTAATCGGGAACGACCCAGCCGAGCTTCGCGTGGGTGTAAATAGGGCCCAGATTGACCACCTTCCCTGCCACCTTTTTCCAATAATTCTGGTGGGTGATCGGCAGCCATGCCATAAGCATTACATCCAGGTCGCCTTTGACGAGCCCCTGGTACTGGAGGCCGATATCCGCCATAATGAGCTTAACCTCATAGCCCATCTTTTCTTGCAGGAGCTGCTGCGCGATGTTGGTGATCGCCTCGGCGTCCGACCATGCGGTCCATCCGATCTTAATGGGAGGCGTTTCCGCCGCCAGGGTCGCGGTAGAGATAGAGAGAGAACCTATCCATAAAGCCGCGATTATGATCCATGCCAATCCGGTGATTCTTGGGAACATGTTTGCCTCCTGTTTGTTTTTGCTGGGAGTTTGAGAAGCGCCCGGGCCTTTCGCTCGTCTTCCAGGAGCGCCTCACGATTTCGGAGAGTCACCTAGGCCTGCTTTGTCTTGAACAGAAATGTGAACCGGGCAAGGAATCCGGTTCTGCCTTTCTGCGGGCTCTGGCCGAAGGTCTGCGTAACCCGGTCAAGAAGGATGGCCAGAATGACGACCCCAACCCCGCCCTCAAACCCTCTGCCGACTTCCATCCGCTGTATGCCCTTCAAAACCACATCGCCGAGACCGCCCGCCCCGATCATGGACGCGATGACCACCATGCTGAGGGCGAGCATGATGTTCTGATTCACGCCCGCCATAATGGAAGGCATGGCGGTGGGGATCTGCACCCTTCGAAGCAGCTGCCAGTTCGTGCATCCGAAGGCGATGCCTGCTTCAACAAGCTCTTCTGGGACCTGGCGGATACCCAGGTTTGTCAGCCGTACCGCAGGCGGCATGGCGAATATGATGGTTGCGATGGTTCCCGGCACCTGCCCGATTCCGAAAAACATGGCCGCAGGAATGAGATAGACAAAAGGGGGCATGGTCTGCATGAAATCCAGGACCGGGCGTACAATGCTCTCCACGGTGTCGCTCTTGGCCATTAAGATTCCCAGGGGCAGTGCCATCACCAGGCTGACGAGGGTTGCAGCGAGCACGAGGGCAAGCGTGGAGATGGTGGAGTCCCACATGTCCATTCCAAGGATGAGCCCGAGCATCACGATGGTGATAAAAAAGAATTTCCAGCCCACCCGCCAGAGACCCAGAAACGCAATGAGCAGGATAATGAGCCAGGGCGGGGGGAAGAGCAGCCCTCGCTCAAGCCAGTTCGTCAGTGACCAGATAACGGCATCTATGGCGTCGAAGACGCCCGTGAAATTGTCGAGCAGGAATTCCACGAGGGCTTCGATCCACTCTGCAATCGGAATCTCAAAATCCATGCTCAGGTCTCTCTTTCAATGGTCCGCAGGAAGGTGTTTTTGGAGATGACCCCCAGGTACACACCATTCTCATCCACTACAGGGACGGGGGCTTCGTATTTTCTCACCAGGTAGAGAACCCGCTGGAGTTCCGTGTCTTCGGTTACGGGCGATACCCCCGGGAGGAAGGCATCCTCCGGCTTGGTAAAGCCCTTCTCCGATGCCTGCTCGAGCGAGGCAACGGATACGACGCCCTTGTACCGTTGATCGGCGTCGAGCACATATCCGAATCTGAACTCTTCACGGCGGAGTTTTTTGAGGATGGAAGAGACGTCTTCAGCATACGGAGTGCTGAATTTCGGGAAATCATCCCTGGCAATATCTCCGGCGTTCAGAACCGTGGTGGCATCAACGCCCCGGAAGAAGGACTGGACATAATCATTGGCCGGGTTTTTCAGGATGTCATCAGGGGTCCCTACCTGTACGATCTTCCCGCTGTCCATGATCGCAATACGGTCTCCGATGCGCATAGCCTCGTCCAGGTCGTGAGAAATGAAGATGACGGTCCGCTTCGAGTCGGCCTGCAGCTTGAGCAGCTCATCCTGCATCTCCGAACGGATAAGAGGGTCAAGGGCGGAGAAAGCTTCGTCCATGAGCATGACGGTAGGGTTCCGGGCGAGGGCCCTGGCAAGCCCCACGCGCTGCTGCATGCCCCCGGAAAGCTCACTCGGAAAGCTGTTTGCATTGGCTTTCAAGCCTACCTGTTCGAGGGCCTGCATTGCCTTTTCTTTCCGGTCTTTTTGCGGGTAGTCGCCGGCGATATCCAGGCCGAAAGCGGCGTTATCCAGCACGGTCAGGTGCGGCATGAGCGCAAATGATTGGAAAACCATGCTCATATCATGACGGCGCATTCTGATGAGCTTGTCCCTGCTCATATGGGCGACATCTTGTCCGTCCACGAGCACCTGGCCGGAGGTGGGCTCGATGATCCTGTTCAGCATGCGGACCAGCGTGGATTTGCCGGAGCCGGAGAGGCCCATGACAACAAAGATCTCGCCTTCCTGCACGGTGAAGTCCGCATCTTCCACGCCCACCGTCAAGCCGGTCTTCTCGAAGATTTCCTCTTTGCCGAGCCCTTCTTCGAGTAGGGGGAAGGCCTCCTGCGGGTTGGGGCCGAAGATCTTGTACAGGTTTTTGACGACCACTTTTTCAGACATGAGATCCCCTTGGAGGTGAATGAACGTCTTTTGCGCTCAGTCCCCCGTATTCGGCAACAGGTTCTTGGCCCTCATGGCATTCCCGGGGAACAATCCCGCCGGAGCGGGGGCATGCCTTGTTATGGATAAGAAACAGCACATTTTTCAAGATCTCTTTTGGGTGGGCTGCAAATGTGAGGTCTTCAAGCAAGCTCTACTTCCTTGCCGCTCAATAACTCAATGCTACTTTCTGCCCCGGGGCCATGTCAACCTTGCTTCCAGCGGTCCGGCCGCACGCCGACCATCCTTTCTCCCGGATTTTTTGCCTCCATATACTCCCCGAGGTCGGTTTTCTGTGTACACGCAAACCAGGCCCTGACAGCAGATTCTTCTTGAAAAATTCCATGAAGTCTGATAGATAGCAAAAAGATGTCCAATGGGCAACCGATCCTATCAGCCGAATGCGAATCCGAACCTCTACCACGGCCGGTTGAAACGAAGCATCTCATCCTGAAAAAACCTTGTCCTGAATGGGAGGGCAAATTTTTGCTCCCGGCAAGATAAAGGGCCTGTCAAATCGTCGCCCGTCGAAAACAGAAAACGCTCCGAGAAACCAGAGCCCAGGCCAAAAAACAAAAGCAAAAAAAGCGAGACCTTTGAAAAATTTTTCCGCCTGAGGCGGATTCAAGGTCAAGAAAGACGAGTCCCACCTCAGGCGGGGTTAACCGCAGGAATATCCCGAATATTTTGGGGATTGAAATTTGAGTCTGACGAAGAGGTTGGACAAAAGGGGGCGTTTTTCAAAGGTCTCAGGGTCTGTATTGGGTTTGACCCCGAATTTCTTCCCAGGGGCTTTGAAAAACAGGAAGCCGGCAGCTCAGTCCGTCGGACTTCGAACGGCTCGGCCGGAACCAAGCTCTTAAAAGCAAAGAGGCTGCTCCGTGTCCAAACATCCGCTCGCCCTGAGGGCAAAGAGGACTGGCAGGACCTGCTTCTCCGATTAACCGGCATTGACGTAAGGGTGTGTCCGAAATGCGGCGCGGGAAAAATGCGTCTGAGGGAAGTGATTTTCCCTGTTCTTTCCAGGGCCTCGCCGTGATGAAGATGGATCTTGAAAAAGTGGAAGGTGCAATAAAGACACCAGAGGTGCAAAGCGGAGGTGTGTCTTCGGTGCCCAGATGCGGCCCCTTTCCTTGGCTGGAACCTCTTCATAGGCCAGCAAATGCCGATTTCGAGGACTCAGAACGCTATCCAAAATGTCAAAGTCATGGTGAAGGAGACAGAAACTCCTTCCAAAGAACCGGTTGAATCCCCATAGCCGGGGGTCGCGAAGCGGCATAGTCCAACACAATTGTATCAAGAATGCCGCCGAGCGGCACTCCTGATACAATCTTTAGCGTTGGGGGATAAAACGATTTTAAATTGCGGGTCTCTGTCCCATGCATTTTGAGTTGATTGGGGAAATAGAGGATATTGAAATCATAGCAGTTGGGGGAAGGATAAGAGACATTATGCGGATTCAGAAGCAGTATGGTCCCGGGAGATGGAGAAAGCTTAAAGGGCGTGCTAAAGTCAAGCTTCGGAGCGGCAACATCCGTTCAGCCGAAATCCATTGGTATGAAGCCCATGGGGTTGGCAAGAAGAAAATGAAAATCAAAAGGTTTGTGGATTAAAGATATGAAGAAAGAAATGCAAAAAAAGTTCGCGGTTTGTATAGAGAACAGGGACTCTGAGGATTTAGAGAAGCGAAAAATTTATCAGATCCTACCGGATGAAAAGGCGGAAAGCGAAGGGTATTTCAGAGTGGTTGACGAATCCGGTGAAGATTATTTGTACCCCCAGTCCTATTTTGTCCTTATTCAATTGCCGCGTGAAGCACAAGAGGCTCTGGGGGTGTCAAGATAGACGCTTATTGGGCCCCAACGGATAAGGATAGATCGTGAGAGCGAAGCGAACCACGAT
>CAYVUX010000305.1:0-2744 GCA_964455075.1 uncultured Desulfobacteraceae bacterium
GGAGAGCCTGGTACTCGCCGGCCGGCCAAGCCGTTTACCTTTCGCTTGTCTTGAGGCCGAGGATGTCTCCCCTTGATGTCCCTAAGATCACCTTGATCGCCGCGGTCTCCGCCGCCGAAGCCGTACTGGCCGTGTCTCCCGTGGCGGTCCGGATCAAGTGGCCGAACGACCTGCTGGTGCATGGAAAGAAAATAGCGGGAATTCTGACCGAGGCCGGGACGGAGGCGGACGTGATTGGTTATGTGATCGTGGGTCTCGGTCTGAATGTGAACACGGAGGGGTTTCCGGAGCCCATCCGAAACACGGCCACATCGCTGTTTCTGGAAACGGGGACGCGGTTTTCCCGGGCCCACCTGGTTCGGGAGTATCTTACGCGGTTCGAGGAGGCCTATGAGAGGACCTCCAGGGAGGGCTTTGCCCCAATAATAGAGCGGTGGAAGACCCTTTCGGATGCCATGGGCCGGCGGGTGGCCGTGGAGATGCTGGAAGAGAGGTTGGTGGGCCGCGTAAGGGATGTTGATGCAGATGGATTTCTCGTGGTGGAAGAGGATGGGGGCGCCATCCGGAGGGTGTTTTCAGGAGATGTGTTCTATGTCTGAAGCGCTGTCAAAGACCCCGCGCAGGGTTTTGTGCACGGACGGACCGTATCTCAGGCCCGTGCGGACGACTTCGAATGGAAGCTCAAGATTTTCCTTGACAATACCTGCCTTCGGGATTTGGAATTTACTGACGAGTGCCCATCCATGAATATTCCTTGGGGCACTTGCGGGTTTTCTTGCGAAAAGGTGTGCATAATCAAGAATAAGACAAGCTGCCGGGAGGTCACCCCATGAAACGAGCAGAGCTGGATTCCCGATTGAGGCTTATGCAGGATGCCGATTTGAAAGGGAAGGTGGTGCTTGTCCGCGTGGACCACAATGTGGTGAATAAGGGCCGGATCAAGGATCCCTACCGAATCGACGCGACCATAGGAACGCTTTACGCGATTGCCGAAAAGGGGGGCCGCCCTGTGCTCATGACCCATGTGGGACGACCACGCGACAAGAAGACCGGGGCGATTGCCTGCAAAGAGGGGGAATCCGTTCGACCCATTGTGCAATACCTGGAGCAGAAGCTCCCCGTGAACGTGCGGGTGCCGGAGTTTGATATTCACCCGGAGAAAGGGATCCTCCATCTGGATCCCGAAGCTGTAAAGCCGGCGCTCGATGAGCTCCGGAATGGCCGGGTATCCATGGTGTATCTCCCTAACACCCGATGGTTTCAGGGCGAGCAGGCCAAGGGCCCGGAAAGGGACGGCTTTGCCGAGGAACTTGCGGGTCTGGCCGATGTCTATGTGAACGACGCCTTCGGTTCCTGGCAGCCCCATGCCTCGACCTATGATGTGGCCCGTCTCCTTCCGAGTTATGCGGGTACGTTGCTCCAGAGAGAGCTTGCAAGTCTCCACAGGGTGCTTGAACCCCGCAAACCGTTCCTCGCGGTGGTGGCCGGGGCCAAGTACGACACCAAGTTGGGGCCCCTCAAGGCTCTTTACGGCAAAGTGGATCGACTGATTCTGGGTGGGGTCATGTACAACACGTATCTTTCCGCCAAATACGGGATCGGCGTCCGGGGTGTGTCCGAAGAGGACGTGAAGTTGGCCGAGGAGCTCGTGGACATGGACAAAGGAGAAGGAAAGATCCTGGAGCTTCCGCTGGTGATCGCATCGGAGACGAGCGAGGAGAAAGCCCGGGGCCGTTTTCGCCGGGTGGACATCCGGGAGCTCAAGGGCGACGAGGCCCTTCCCTACGTTTTGGACGTGGACCCGGAGTCCTTAGAGTCGGAAGAGGTGAAAGAGACCGTGTCCTCGGCGGGGACGATTTTTGTCAACGCGGTGATGGGCCTGACCCCCCACTTCTGGGAGGGCTCCGAGGCGCTCTACCGCCTCCTCATGGAAAACCGGGAAGCAAAGAAGTTCTTCGGGGGCGGAGACACGCTCCAGGAGCTCAGGGCCCTTTGCCCGGGGCCGTACATGGACGGTCTGGATGATCCCGGGACCTACTACTTCACGGGCGGGGGCAGTGTGTTGACGGCCGTTGAGCAGGGAACCCCTTACGGGCTCAAGCCCGTAGAAGCGCTTATGGGGTAAGGGCCGTGCCCATGCACGGGTGTTTTTCGGGAACCCGGGGATTTCCATCCGGGGATCGGCATCTTTGTCCGGTTTCCGTCGCCGGGAGAGCCCCCCGCCCTTGGCGGGACAGGTGGCGTCAACCCGTGCGGGCATTTTATGCGCCTTGCCCGGATTTTGGTTGCTGGGAGGGAAGATGGGGATCAAGCCGATCTTCGATCCGGAAAAGGCGGGAAGGCCCATGCGGGTGGCTGCTTTCATGTCCGGTTCGGGTACCAACGTGCGCAGACTGCTCGAGCGTGAAAGGGGCATGAAAAGTCGCGGGGGAGAGCCCCCCTTTAAGGTGATCTTTATATTCAGCGACCGCTCGGACGGAGAGTGTGCAGGGGAGCGAATCGCCCTGGAACACGGTCTTCCCTATTTCAGTTATGATATCCGGGCCTTTCATCGCGAGAAGGGGTTGTCGCGGACCGTCGCGACCCCGGAAGGCTTGGAGGCGAGGAAGAAGTTCGACCGGGTGGCTTCGAGACTGGTGGGGGCCTTCGAGATCGACCTGATCGCCCTTGGCGGATATATGAGCTACGTCACACTCAAAGGCTGCGTGAATGTCCATCCCGCAGACCTGTCTGCGAGACTTCCG
>CAYVUX010000305.1:2754-5102 GCA_964455075.1 uncultured Desulfobacteraceae bacterium
GGACGGGCGGAGAAAATATGTGGGCGACCACGCGGTGCGGGATGCCATCGAGGCCGGAGAGCCGGAGCTTCGGGCCTCTACCCTGTGGGTGGACGAAGGAGTGGATACGGGACCGCTCCTGATGGTTTCCGAACCGGTTCCAGTGGAGCTTCCGAAGCCCCTGCAGATCCTCAAAAAGACGCCGGAAGAGCTCATGCGGGTGGTAAAGGGACACCAGGAACGGCTCAAGGAAGTGGGCGACTGGAAGATCTTCCCCCGAACGGTGGAGATGATCGCTCTCGGCCGTTTCGCATTGGACGCAGAAAACCGGGTTTACGTAGACGGCCGGCCCGCTCCCGACGGGTACCGGGAGATGTCGGGCTGAAACGGCGTACCCTCGACCGATTTCAGATGCCGCCGCCAACCGTTACAGAGATGGTGTCACTCTTGGTGTTGCCGGCGCTGTCTCGCACCACGAGGGTAATCGTGTGTTCCGTTTCGCCGGACGGGCAGTGCAGCTTTAGGGGAGCCCGGTCCCCGCTTCGAGCGGATCCGAGTAGGCCCTCCTTGTCGGAATACCACTTGCCTACCAGCAAGACATCCGGATCCTCCCGGTCTTGAAATCGGCCCCGAAAGAATACTGTAGCGTAGGGCCCCGATTCGTCCTCTGCATCCGGAGAGAACCGGGATCCGTTGCCGGGCTCCATGATCTCCACGCCGGGGCGCTGGTCCGCACAGACCGGGTCGCCCCCCGCCCTTACCTGGATGGAGATCTCGTCCTCACCAAACAGCCCTCCTGGGTCCGTGACGCGCAGCCGAATTGTGTGAGAGCCAACGCTCAGGCCGGATGTGCTGAAAAAGGTCCCCTCTCCAAGATCCCCGTCCAGGGAGGACTTCCAGGCAAAGGCCCGGTCCGGGAGTCCACCCGTAAAGATTTCGTTAGGGTCCGGCGCTTTCCCCCGGAAGACAACGAGTTCGCCCCGGCAAAAGGAGCTGATCTCCGGATGAGTGATCTCCGCAGCCGGGGGGCGGTTGGCGATCGAAGCGCAAATCACTTTGGCGTAGGAAGAGTTTCCTGCCGGATTGAATGCACATACCCGGTAGCAGTAGTTCCCCGGGGACTCGAAGTCTCTGAAGCGGGTACGATTTGCCGGTGTGGTCGCAATAACGGAGTAGCCCCCTCCCGTGCGTTTCCTCTCAATGCGGAAACCGTTTTCGCGAGCGGAATTGTCCCGCCATGCAATCTGGATGCTCGTCGCGTCTTTGCCTTTGACGGTGAGCTCCGAAGGTGCCTCAGGCGGGCGAAAAGTTCCGATTCTGAGCTTGGCCGCGTCCTTTCCGTGAGTGGAATTGTTGCTCGTGTCCGCATCCTCGGCGTCGAGGACGGCACCGATCCAGTAGTCTCCCGCAGCCCTTCCCGCGGGTATTTGGGGTGTCCACCCAACGGCGATGGGCAGCGAACCCATCGCCGGGATTTCCGCCTCCACCCTGCGGGTGAAAAACAGGTCGTCGTCGGTGGTGATAAAATCGTTTTCAGAAAGATAAAATACAATGTTCACGGGTCCGTCCCAGTTGTTGGCGGAAAAGTTGTGAACAAGAAGGGAAACCGAGGAGAGGCGCTTGTCTGGGTAAACAACTGCGGGCAGGACCGTCACATTCAGGGGAATAAGATCGGGCCCTTCGGGAACTCCTGCGTTCATGAAATCCAGCATGTGCGTTCTCTTGCGCTCCGTAAGAAGTACGTTTCGGGTCAAGCCCGGGGGGTCGTCGCAGTAGCCGTTAGAGAGAACGCCATAGATGGATTTCATCCAATCAAAGGAAACGTAGGAAATAGTAAAAAGAGGGCTTCCGTCCTGTCCCCCGTAGGAACAACGGTTGTGGACAACCTGGTTATACGAGAGAATGCAGTCGTCGAAACGGCCGGAGCTCTCATACAGGAATGCGCCGTCGAAAGGGGCCTCCCCCGGGTAGCCGGCATTTCTCCACATGGAGGTCGTGAAGCCTCCGCAGCGGTCTGAGACCTGTAGGGTGTACCAGTCCGTCAAGGCCCCCACCGGCCGGTCGAGGGCGACAACGGCCACATCGTGTGCCCACCTTCGGTCACGTGTCCATCCTCTCCAGGCCAAAATCTCTTCCCCAAGGGCATCCCCGTAAGGGAGTTCTCCGTTCTCATAGGCGGGGACGGTCACGATTTTGTCCGCCCATCCTCCCGAATTGCGGTCATGCACACAGTGCGCGGCTGTCAGAACGTGGGTCGGGCTGATCATGCTTCCGGAGCAGACGCGGGAGACCCGTTCGTCTGGAACGCCGTCTCCGTCCGTATCGACACGGGGATCGTTCGGGAACGTGGCAAAAAGTTTCACTACAGG
>CAYVUX010000306.1:0-5086 GCA_964455075.1 uncultured Desulfobacteraceae bacterium
AGGAGCTCATCGCCGCCGCTGATATTGAGGAAGGTCTCCTGCTGCCCGGCGAAACTGGCCTCCGGCAGGTCCTCGGCCGTGGCGCTGCTCCGTACGGCCACGTCTATCTCCTCTCGGTCCTCGCGCCGGCTCAGCTCTCTATAGGCCTCGCGTACCGCCTCCTCGATCTCCTCGGGAAACGTCCCTTTCAGAAAGAGCCGACGCAGGGTCCGCCCCGTCTTGTCCAGCGGTTGGTCCTCCCGCTCCAGCTTCTCTATTTGCTCCCGGATTCGGTCTTGCAGGTTGTTGGCCTCCAGGAAAGCCCAGTAGGCATCCGCGGTGGTTGCAAATCCGTTCGGTACACGAATGCCTTCCTGTTTGAGGGCCTGGATCATCTCCCCTAGAGAAGCGTTTTTTCCTCCTACCTTCGGCACGTGGTCCGAGCCGAGATCTTCAAACCAGGATATGTATGGGTTCATGTCGTTTATCGGCTCCTTTCCATCCTGTTAGGCGTTTTTCGTGTGCGGATTCACAGTCAGCACAGGCACCGGGGACGATTTCACCACCCGGTCGGCCACCGACCCGAAGACGAATTTCTCAAAACCCCGTCTCCCGTGGGTCCCGATGACCACCAAGGAGATGGATTGGTCCCCGATGTAGCGGAGGATTTCCTCGGACGGCTCTCCGAGCACCGTTTTGATGGTAAGATCAAGGTCCTTTGCCATGTACTCCTTGCAGAATGCGTCCACCTTTTCCTGGGCCTTTCGGATCAAGCCCGGTTCATCATCCAGGTGAGAGGGGCTGATGCCGTAGGCTACTCCCCAGTATCCGGGGTCCGGGATCACGTGAAGCACATGGACCGAGGCCTCGAACCGCTGAGCCGCCAGGTTGACCCAGGGGGCGATCTTTTCGGTGATTTCGGTGAGTTCCATGGGAAACAGCATTTTTTGAACGGTTGGCATGGTCCCCCCTTGTGGTTCATGTTGGACGATAGAGATTGTTCCGATCCGGGGACGGTTTGCTGATTATCCTTCCGCCGATTTCTCTTCGGGATGAAGACCAAATCCACGAGGGCTGAGGGCTATCCGTCTGTCCCTCACGTCCCTTGGAAGATGAAGCGCGGCCTCCTGCTGGGGCCGCTTTTCCGCATCTTCATGGCGACTTGGACGACGTTCTCATGGCAAAGAAGATCACTAAGCCCAGGGCCGTCTGGAGAAGTATCCCTAGAGCCAGGGCCACACGGTAAATGGCCGCCCAAGTCGCCTCTGCACGATGAACAAGCCCCACGATCCCGTGTTCGTGGGATTCTTCTCCCCCTTCGTGTCCGTGTCCCTCGTTCGTTAGCGCTTCGTGATGTTCGCTCCCCTCTCCATGTTCATGGCCCGATCCCATCTCGGAAACCGTGAGCCACAAGCCGCTTCCTACCTGGAGTAGGATAAACGCGGCCAGAATTACGCCGAGCCGTCGGTGCCATTTGCGAAAACCTGCCTGCTTCACGGGAACGGCTCCTTTTCTATGGAATACTGCAATGATACAAGACGGGGCTCTCGCGCGTAATGGGGTCCGGGCTGTATTTCCTCTGCCGGGCCCCTGTAGGTTCCGAAGAGATGAAGGAGCAGTTGAGTGCGCGGAGGTCGGTATCGAGTAATCGCCTGCCTGGAAAGCCGGAAATAAAGCGACGGCCAATGCGGAGGGAACCGACTTCACCTCCTATGTCCGGAATACACAATTCACCCCATTCCCTGAGTTGGGGATCGCGCTTATCATATCATGGTTTTCACCCACAGTGAGTGAGGGATTGGCGCGTGTCGGAAAAGGTTTTCCGAATGAGTGCGATCATAGGAAACGGCGGTTTCCAGAATTATAGACCGGATGTACGGCCTTTACACAAGGTGAGTTTCGATCTTCATGGACAAGGAGAACCCTATGAAACAGATCACGGAACAGCATCTCATCAACGCCTTTGGCGGCGAGAGCATGGCCAACATGAGGTACCTGCACTTCGCAGTCCAGGCGGAAAAGGAATCCTTCCCAAGCGTGGCCCGCCTTTTTCGGGCTGTTTCCCATGCGGAGTACATCCACGCAGGGGATCACTACCGGGAGCTCAAACACCTGGAAGGGGGTTTTGTGGCGAACAGCATGGGCGCCTTCGGTCCGGGGGATACGGAAAAAAACCTGGGTCTCGCCATTGCGGGGGAAACCTTCGAAATCGAGGAAATGTATCCCGCTTATATGAAAGTTGCCGAATTTCAGGACGAGAAGGACGCCTACCGGAGCTTCGAGTGGTCTTACAAGACCGAGAAGAAACACCGGGAGCTTTTCCAAAAAGGGCTGGAAGCCGTAAAACAGGAAAAGGATGTGGATCTCGGACCCGTACAGGTCTGCTCGGTGTGTGGGTACACCCTGGAGGGGGAGGCTCCGGATGTCTGCCCGGTCTGCAGCGCGAAGAAGGATCAATTCAAGGCATTCACATAAGAGCTCCCTGGAAGGACCCGTGTCCCTGCTGCTGTCCTTTCTGCGCGAGGACAACGGCCGAGCTTGCTGTTCCCACCGGGAGGTCAGGGTTCGGGGCAGGGGCGGTCCGATGTGACAACCGCATTTGCTGGGATCGGGAAGGGCCTTTAGACGAATCCTCCCTTTAGCTCTCCTGGGGCTCTGAGAACGCCCCCAATCCCGCACCGGCTCAGGCACGGGGAATTTCTCAGGAGATTTCCACGATTCCGGAGCCCTTTCGGGGCTGTCCTGCGAAGTCGCACCGGCGAGGGGCACCCACCCCGGTCCGATTTGAAGAGCAGGGCGGATTCGCTCAAAACCCTTCCCGATCCCAATCATCCGCAGGCTGGAGTATTCTTATTGGCTCGCCACATACTGGTTTATATGAACAGACTCGGTTTTTTGCTGAAAATACCAACCCGTGAGACTCGGAGCAGAGAAAAAGAGCTCGCATGCCGGAGGGGCGGGCGCTATCCCCGATGGAGGATGAATGGTAATGCGCCCGGCGGAAAGGTTATGCGACCGTAACCCCTGTTTCAAATGCTTCCCCTCTTCCGTCACTCCAGCTGTCTCGCAGTTCGTCATCCCGGCCAACGGGGGATCCAGAGGTTCCCGGTATCGTGTTTTTTCTGGATTCCGGATCTCACTCGCTTCGCGTCGTTCGTCCGGAATGACGTTTTTTGGAATTGCGACACAGCCTGATTCGTGAATGATAAAGCCGGGAATTGGTCCACGGTACAGTCTGCTCCTGCCAAGAGGTAGGGTTTCAACTGATAGGGCCTGGAATAAAATGGGTAAATCTGTTGAGGTACAGTCTGCTCCTGCCAAGAGGTAGGGTTTCAACCCATTTTCATGGCCGTCCGAAAAGCGTAAATAAGAATATAGTCCGAAAAGGCGCAGGAGGGCATCATGCCGGAAGATCAGGTGTTTCGTGCTGTCGAACTCATGGACATGGCCGTCCGGATCGAAGAACGCGGCCGTGCGTTTTATGAAGCCTGTCTGAACGCGGCGACCGACTCCGGATTGAAAGATGTTTTCCATTACCTTATGGAACAGGAAATCGAACATGCCCGCGTGTTTTCGCACATGAAAGAGGACCTGCCTGAAGACCGGATCCTTCCGGAAAGCTACCCCGGAGAGCTTCGAAATTATCTGGACCCCTTCGTGGAAGGAGAGGTTTTCGACGACGCCGGAATGGCCTCCAAGCGGAGTCGGGAAGCCGAAGACCCCGTCGAAGCCGTCGAGGCTGCTCTGGAGTTTGAAAAGGCATCCATCCTGTTCTACTCGGGCATGAAACCCTTTGTCAGGCGGTCCGAGGCAGAGGTGGTGGATCGGGTCATGGCGGAAGAACACGCGCATGTGCGCCGTCTGTTGTCCTTTCGCCAAAAAATAACAAGCCGAAAGGGGTGAAGATTCCATGAGGCGCGCACGAAGCCTGCCTACCTATTGTGTCCTCTCTTTTTCTTCGGTCCCGGAGTTTGTGGGGGCGATTATGGAAAAGGAGCCGGTCATGGGACCCATGGAAAGGCCGGATCAGCCGGGATATTGTGTGTTCGACTGGCTGAATCGACCCGAGGATCTGGTCCTGAGGTATACCACCACGACCCTGCCTCCGAAAAAAGCCTTTTTTCCTGCGACCGAAACAGTCTTCCGTTTCACCGCGGGAGATCCCCCGGAAATCACCTCCGTTCGGGAGGATGACCCCTTTGTTCTTTTCGGCGTTCATCCCTGCGACCTTTCGGCGATTGACGCCCTGGATCGGGCGTACACCTACCCGCCGCCCGACCGGAGGTGGCAGCACAACCGCAGCCGGGCCGTGCTCATCGGCGTGGACTGCGTCCCCGATGAATACTGCTTCTGCGACTCTCTGGGGGTGTCGCAAGCGCGAAGACCGTGCGACCTCTTTTTGACGGAAATTGATCGCGGGTATCTTGTCGAAATCCATACCCCGGACGGTGCCGAGACCCTGGCATCGGCACCCACCTCCGACGCGCGAGGTCAGGACTTCCTGGATGCCGAATATCGGCGAAGGCAGAAAGTGCTGGGCATCCGAGGGCGGCTGGATGCGACCGCGGAACGGCTGGCCGATCTTCTGGAAGAGGAATCGTTCCGGGAGATCTGGGAGGACATCGCCTCCAGGTGCTACAGTTGCGGTTCCTGCAATACCACGTGTCCGGCATGTTTCTGCTTCACCATGGATGACGAATTCGACTGGGATCTTCAGAGCGGGGTCAGGCGGCGCTCGTGGGATTCCTGCCAGCTGCTGGACTTTGCCCTGGTGGCGGGCGGGCACCGTTTCCGCGGGGAACGCTGGGAACGGGTGAGGCATCGCTGGCACCGCAAGTTCCTGTATCTCTATCGGAAGTTCGGCCGGCCTTTCTGCACCGGGTGCGGGCGTTGCAGCAGGGCATGCACCGCGGATATCAACATTCTGGATGAGACCAATCGAATCATCGCCGCCGCAACGAAAGGGAATGCCTATGCCTGAGAACGAAAACCGCCGTGGACCCGGGGCTCCGAGCCACTTGAGCTACGTTCCGGAGATGGCGCGGATCGTATCGATGCGGAAGGGGCCCATGGACGCGCTGATCGAGCTTGAGCTGGCCGATCGGCG
>CAYVUX010000307.1:0-3069 GCA_964455075.1 uncultured Desulfobacteraceae bacterium
AAGAAAGGGGATCTCTGGCTGGGATATTACAGCCCGGAGGCCGGAGTCAAATACTTCGATCTAGGGAAGCTCTCCCTTGTCCCGGGCTTCAAGCCCACCTACAGCGGGGTGCTGGTTCCCTTCGGATGGGTTCGCGTGTTGCGGCTGGCAGGGCTTGCGCCCGGGAGCTACGTATTTTTCTTTGCCGTGGACACCCGGATGAACGGGACCCCCGACGCCGCCGAGTTTCACATGGACCATGTGTTCGTCAACGTGGTCAAAGGCCCGTAAGAGTCGAGGCGGCCTCCATACGCGGCCGACCGGAGAACTTGGCTTTACGGCAGCGAGAATCCGCTGTATACTAGGAGAAGTGAAAAACGCGTGTTTGGCAGGCGACCCTGAGACCTTGTAAGAATGCCTCCCCATGAGACGGACCCAAAGACCGTCCATTGTGATGATCTTCCTGTGGGAGCGGGCTTGGCCGCGAACCGTATATCACGCCGGGCGAAGGACTTTGTTCGCGGCTCGCGCCGCTCCTACAGAAAGCTTCTGCCCGCCCTGTAGGAGCGGGCTTGCCCGCGAACATTCCATCTCCTGGTAGCGGGCCTTCATTCGGCGCTAAAGCCGCCCCTACAGGAATCCTGCTGAATCCCCTGTAGGACGAGGCTCGCCCGTAAACCAGCCTGATGTGCAACAGCTTGCATCGACAGAGGGGGAATTAAGAAACTTTTCTTGGACGTTTCAAGGAGGGGATCATGATCAGGACACGATTCTTCCCGGGCAAAGCGTTTTTCGTGGTTTTCCTCTTTTCGTTGGTTGTCTCGGCATCTCCGGCTGCAGAGGGGCGCTCCATCAGCCCGCCTCCCGGGCCTGCTTCCTACCAGGTCGCCCCGTCCGAGCTCCTGGAGCTCTTCGTCAACACCTCTCCACGGCCCGGGGACACACCGGCCTGCCAGTGGCTGGTCCTCAAGGCTTCCCTCCTGGATGGAACTTATTTCCTCACCGGGAAAGGCGCCCTGTTGTACGGGGAAGGGACGGACCTTTGCGCCGCAACCTATCCCTATCCCGCGGAGCGGGAACAGGCAAAGATCGGCACCTGTGCCATGGCCTCCCTCGGCCTGGGTCCCGGAGACACCCTTCGCTACGCCTACGCCTACCGGCCCGAGGGAAGCGAAGGCATTGTGGTGGACAACGTGGTCTCTCTTCATGTTGCGTCCTCCCAGGGGTCCCTCGCCCGAATAGGCTCCGCTTCGAAAATGGAGGAGTACCTCAAGGAGGGCCTCCGCATGTATTCGGAACGGCCGGACGACTTCCGGAAATACGGGGTCGGGGTTCCCGAGGCCGTGGATGGAGCCGCCGGGGAATCCGCCTTTTCCCGAACCAATGTCCAGGAGGCCGGCGTGGACGAGGCGGACCTCATCAAAACCGACGGCCGATATTTGTACGGGGCAAAGCCCGCGGGCTCGGAAACACCGCGTCTCCTCGAAAAGATCGCCCCCGAACCGCCCGGTCCGGGCGGCGATGCAGCCGAAATCCGCGTCATGGAGCTCTCCGAGAGCCCGCCTTCAGCCACCCAGGTGGGGGCCATTTCGCTCCCCGACATGAAAACCGCACTGGATGGACTCTACCTGGTTACGGAGCGCGCAAACGGCAGAGAAGACCTCCTCATCGCCATGGGCGGCCGCTCTTACGACTGCTTCTATTACTGGGCAGAACCCTGGTATTGGCGCGAGGGCGTCACGGAGGTGATCGGGTACAACGTGAACACACCCGGAGAACCGGCCCGGCTTTACAAGCTGGAGATCGAAGGCCGGATGATCTCCAGCCGGCGCATCGGAGAAACCCTCTATGTAATCACCCGTTTTACGCCCAATCCCCCGGATTTCAAACCCTATCCGGCAGGAGAGACGGAGCTCGCAAGAAACAGGCAGGCGCTTGAAAGGGCAAGCCTGGGAGATCTCCTGCCCGGCTGCAGGGTAAACGGCGAATTTGTGGGACCCCTGGTCAAGCCTTCAGACAGTTTCATGCCGCCTGTGAGCGAAGACCGCCTGCCCGAGCCGACCCTGATTACAGTCGCGGCAATCCCGCTGGAGTCCCCGGAGGACCTGGTCACCCAGACCATCTCCGGCCCTACCGAGACAGTGTACGTCTCCACCAGGAGCTTGTACCTCGCCACGACCCGCTACAACTACATCGTCCCCATGAGAGGCGGAGCTCCGGAGACGGCCGTAGTCCCTGTACCACCGGAAACCACGGACCTCCACAAACTCTCACTGACCGAGGAAGGGCCCGTCTACAGGGCCTCGGGTACGGTGATCGGCAACCTGGGGTGGGAAACGGACAAGAAGCCTTTCCGAATGAGCGAGTACCGGGATGTGCTTCGGATCGCCACCTCCCTGGGGGCTACGTGGGACGACAGTTCCACCACGCGGCTGGCCCTCCTTCGGGAAGCCGACGGTACCGGCGGCCGGTTTCTGGACGAGATCTCCCACATCGCCGGCATCGGAGAGGTCGGGGAAAGGCTTTATGCGGTTCGTTATGCCGGTGCGCTTGGATACCTCGTTACGTTCCGCATGACGGATCCCCTCTACATTTTCGATCTCTCGGATCCGGAACACCCGTTCCAAGCAGGAGAGCTCCACATTCAGGGATACTCGGACTACCTCCATCCCGTGAATGACAGATGGCTCCTCGGGATCGGCAAGGACGCCGTTCCGGATGAGTCTTCGACCGACCTCGGGGGTCGGGGAGCCTGGTACCAGGGCGTGAAGCTCGCCCTTTTCGACGTGTCGGATCCTTCGAAGCCCACGCAGGTGGATGCGCTGGTCATCGGGAAGCGCGGAACGGATTCCGCGGCCCTCCACGACCATCACGCCCTGGCTTATCTCCCGCCCGTGGGAGACGGCCCTGCACGGCTGGCCATGCCCATCCGGCTTCACGACACCATACCCGATTCCTCCCGGTTCGATCCTTCGGAGCCGTGGGCCTACTACGACTGGACGCACACCGGGCTCTATCTTTTTGAGATTTTCACCGGGGATCCGCCCGGCCGCGGCCCGGGCCTGGAACACCAGGGCTCCATGGTGGTTT
>CAYVUX010000307.1:3079-5084 GCA_964455075.1 uncultured Desulfobacteraceae bacterium
TCCGGCTGGACGGACCGCGCCGTACTCCTGGGGGGAAGCGCCCACTACTTACATGAGACTCAAGTGTGGTCCGCCCCGTGGACCGCGCCCGAAAGTCTTATCGGCCCACAGTGAGGTTTCCGGAGTTCGCGTCTACTTCGTCATCTCGGCGTAGGAGATTATGGAGACTGTGTTGTGCCGCAATTCGAAAAATTCGTCATTCCGGACGACCCAAGCGGAGCGAGGGAGATCCGGAATCCATCCCTTTCTCCGTCATTCCGGCGAAGGCCGGAATCCAGAATCCCAGACCTTACTTCGTCATTCCGGACGAACGAAGCGGAGCGAGGGAGATCCGGAATCCAGAAAAAATACCACCATATCGAGAACTTCTGGATCCCGGATCGGGGCCTGTCCCGGACTCCGATCCGGGATCCGGGATGACGAACTGTTCTGCTTCGCATCCCGGAATCCAGAATCCCAGACCTTACTGCGTCATTCCGGACGAACGAAGCGGAGCGAGGGAGATCCGGAATCCAGAAAAACTGCACCATATCGAGAACTTCTGGATCCCGGATCGCGCCCTGCTTCACAGGGCTTGTCCGGGATGACGAACTGTTCTGCTTCGCATTCCGGGATCCAGAATCTCAGACACCACTCCGTCATTCCAGCGGAAGAGACTGTGTTGTGTCGCAATACGAAAAAAACGTCATTCCGGACGAACGAATGCGAAGCAGAGTGAGATCCGGAATCCAGAAAAAAATACCACCATACCAGGACAAGTTTCCTTCTATCTTCAAAACGGTCGCCGGTAAAGACATTCGATATCAAGGCGGTATCCACGCTATTTTCCTCACGAGCCATTCTTTATAGAGCCTATTTTTCCCCGGCGATTCTAAGCGCGAATTGGACTATATTATCATGAATCCAGTAACCGTTTTGTCGCATCACATGGATGACTGCTTCAACATTATCAATTAAGCCAGCTCTTTTGGATTCGATTAAAAGCCTGGTAGTACCGATCACCTTTAGCCCATAGACCAGTCTGGCGATTTTACGGGCCTTCCTCTCGTCGATCAACACAACATCAATATTTTCCCTTAAAGCAAGAGAGATTACAGCTGCTTCTCCTACATCGAGCTGAGCATGCATCAAAGGGTCAACCTCGCCCTGGGGCTGCACTTCAATCCATTCCGCCTCCAGATATCCGATAATCCATGGGCACTTTTGCCCCCTTGTTTGATCTCAGTATCCACAGCTTCTGGAACGATAATGCGGTCATAGAGACCGCGTATCAATTCGAGGTGCCCGGCGTTCGATAACGCCAATACAGGGCCGGTATTTGAGATGAGTGAAAATTTCATAGCACGGTGTCAAATTCGTTTTCTATTTCTTCTTGCTCCCAGTATACGGTTGGCACACCGTAACGCGAACATCCCAACAAGAACGCCACTCTGCTCATCCCTGCAAGTTTTGCAGCCTGGCCGGAAGTGAGTCTGCCGAGCTCAAAAAGTTTGGCAGCCATCGCCATTCTGGCTTCCTCTTCAAAAGCCTCCCGGCTCTGATTCAAGGTGGCTGTTAGGCTCTCGGGGTATTCTATGCTTAATTTTCCCATGCTGATCCCCTTTAGGCCTTGTTATTAAAACTTTGCATGAATCATCCGAATAAATTGGCGTTAATAAAAACTTAACAAATGCTGCAAGTTTTGCAACAGAAAAGCGAGATACCCTAAGGATTCACTCCACCATTCCGGCCAACTCTGGATAGGAGTTTAGTACCAGTGCCGGAATCCTGCCGCTCCTTCTCCGTCATCCCGGACGACCGACGCAAGGCGAGTGAAGATCCGGAATCCATCCTTTCTCCGTCATTCCGGCGCAGGCCGGAATCCAGAATCCCAGACCTCACTTCGTCATCCCGGACGACCGAAGCGGAGCGAGGGAGATCCGGAATCCAGAAAAAATACCACCATATCGAGAACTTCTGGATCCCGGATCGGGGCCTGTCCCGGACTCCGATCCGGGATCCGGGA
>CAYVUX010000308.1:0-5062 GCA_964455075.1 uncultured Desulfobacteraceae bacterium
TTCTCCTTGTCGTATGGAAATCAATCCATTTTGGTTCTTCCGGAATTTGGGCACTTCTTAGAATTCAGATAGCCATTAGAGACGGAGAAAAGAATGTTTTTTGCTCGCTCCTCTACAGGGACTCGAAAGCGCTTCTGTAGGAGCGGCGTAAGCCGCGAACCAACAAACGCTACCAGGATCACTAAGGTCTTCGCGATAAAATCTCTTCTACAAGCAAGCAACCCGTTTCCTTAACAACCGAAAGCGCCTCAGTTACCCGTACGGAGCTTGTTCGCGGGCAAGCCCGCTCCTACAGGGAGATCGGAAGTCTGTCAGGCCAACATCAGAATGCCACTATTTCTCATTCCCCTTCAACGACATAAGGATCGGAAAACCAGATGACCATTTCTATTTGGGACCATGAGGTCTCCATTTTCCGGAAGAACCTCCATTTTCCCTTTTTACCGCTTTTAGCGCTGATCCATAGGGATCAGGAACATGGCCCCAGTCATTCTTAGGGTTTTGTCCCCATTCTTCAGGCATCTTTCTTTGACCACCTTCAGTATCCGGGCCGCGGCGGTTTCCTGCCAAAACCATCGGTTGAACTCCCCGCTCGACGGGGAAGCCGAACCGGGGCGGGCGGTTGCGGCCTCGAAATAGAATGCCTTCAGGTCCTGCGCGGCAAGCCTGAGGGCCGTTGCAAGAGAGAGCTCCGGGTTCGGGATCACCGGTTGTGCTCCCGTACCAAAGGCACCGAGCAGTTCCGAGGCGGAGCCCGGTTCAAATTCCACCACCGCAGTCCGGCCGCGCTTCTCTATACTCAGATCGTACCAGGGGAAGAGCTCTGCGACCTCGCGGTTAAAGGCCGATCGCAGTCTTTCCAGATCGGTCTCCTGCCGGATCTCCGGAGCGAAGCTCACCGGACAAGACCAGCCCTCCAGGTCTTTGTCGTCTCCGGCTGCATCTTCAGGGGCCTCCTCATGAAAATCTACAAGCAGCGGACCGTCAGAGGCCTCCAGAAGCTGGAGTGCCTTCAGGAGCACCCGGCGCTGGAAGGTTGGATTTTCAGGGACCCCCAGGGGACGGCCCAGTTCAAAGGGAACCCAGAGTGCCCTGGGGGGCCGAATGATTTCCGTATGTTCCCGGACCAGGCTGATCTGTGTGGTGGGGATTCCGTCGCGTTCCAGATAGTGAGCCAACGCGCCCACGGCGCGCGTGCAGAAAGGTCAGACCGGCACCAGGAGGGCCCCGTCCACCCCGTCTCCTTTCAAGAGTTCGGCCAGGTTTTGGGCCGCCGGTTCCATCTCAGCCGGATCGGTGGCGCCCATGAAGGAGTAATGATAGGCGGCCACACTCCCGACAATCCCTTCCGCAGCGAATTCCTTGATCCTGTCCAGAGGAAACACCAGGTTCCAGTCCTGTTGGAAACCGGTACGGTCAAAATTGGTGGAGACGTGGGTCATCACCAGGTCCCTTGCCTGGATGTCCCCCGGGATTATCCGGTAATCTCCCGACATCCCCTCAAAAGGCCGGTCGCCTCTTCGCTGAAGGCCTGCGGTGGAGATCAGGGAAATACGGCGCTTTGAAAGTCGGGGTCCCGGCACCCAAGGTTGATCTGGAAACGAGGGGCAGGGGAGTTCAGCCAGGTGGGAACGCATCGGTTCCGGCAGACGGTTTAACCGGGCCATGAAAAGCCTCCATTTCTTAATCAATCAAATCCAATTAAATATGTCAATAAAGATCTATGTAATCTTGACTTTGCTATACAATATTATCAATAGTAGCGGGTGTCAAGCGGGGAAAAATTTCGAGTATCACGCAAATTGCCGCAATTCCCAACATGACATGAGGAAAACAGGTGAATCCACACAGGATAATACACGGCAAGCGGGTTGTTCTCATTCCCGTCGGACTTCCCTTTGAGCGGCCTTTTGCGATAAAATGCTATGCGAAGAAATGTATGACCGGTCAGGAGGAAAGCCGAATGGGTGAAGTTGGCAAACACCGAATCGCTGTTGTAGGGGCCGGAGCCGTGGGGGGCGTGATCGGTGGTTTATTGGCGCGAGAGGGGGAAAATGTGACCCTCATCGCCCGAAGAGGACACGCAGAGGCCATAAGGAAGAATGGGCTGAGGATTGACGGGGCGTTGGGTGCTTTCACGGTCAAGGTGCAGGCGGCGGAAGCGCTGGAATTCCGACCGGACCTGGTGCTTCTCGCGGCAAAGATGCAGGATGTAGAAGATGCGTGCAGGGAGATCCGGCCGTTTGTCCAAGGTGTACCGGTGATGACGCTTCAAAACGGCATTCGAAGCGATGACATGGCGGCATCCTTGCTGGGGGAGGAGAATATCATCAGCGGCGTGGTCCTGTTCAATGCGAGCTTCATGAAGCCGGGGTGCGTGACGTACGGCGTCGAGGGCGGCCTGCTTATTGGAGAGGCGTTTCAAAAAAACGGAAGACGCGTGGAGGAGATTGCGAGCCTTCTCGGCAGGGCCCTCAAGACTGAAATCAGCGGCAACATCCAGGGAGTCCGGTGGACGAAACTGCTCGTAAATGTGTTGGGAAACGGCGTGGAGGCCATGACGGGGATGAGCTTCGGGGATTGCATGCGGCATCCTTCCGTGCGGCGTGCTGGAGTCTTCATCCTGAGGGAGGCCTACAGGGTGGGGAAAAAGGCGGGCGTGAGATTCGAGCCGTTGCCGCGTCTTCCCATAGCGTTCCTCAAATTCCTTGCGAAGTCGCCCCCGTCTGTAACCTCGCTGGTCTTCAGGCTGACCATGGGCGGCATGAAAACCCAATCTTCCACGCTTCAGAGTCTACTGAAAGGCCGGCCTACGGAGATCGACTACTTGAACGGAGAGGTCGTCGCACAGGGAATAAAAGCGGACATGGAAACCCCTTATAATGCAAAGGTGGTGGAGTTGGTTCACGAAGTGGAGCGAACCGGGCGGTTCTTTTCTCCTGCGGCCCTGGAAAGCCGATTCTTTGGAGCTATGGCGCAGCAATGAATGAAGGTATTCAGGAAGCAAGCGGAGGTGAATCTTGCCTGCGTGACTTCAACATGCGGGCTGCACTGCGGTTGGTCTCCTTTATGATTCTTGTTTTCGTGGCGCGGCCGGATTTTGCATTGGGGAAGGACTCGGTGCCGGAGGGTCGGAAGGGCTTCTGTAGGAGCGGCGCAAGCCGCGAACGATATTCCCCGGCCGGCGTCACAGGATCGAATTCCTGTCAAAGGGTGATCCATGATCCCGCCCAGCCGTCAGGTTGAAAGGCGGGCGGCTCGGCGCAGGAAGTAGAAATATCTCACACTTTCCTTAAGTCCGGCTTTTCCTAATGAATTCCATTCAATTTTGCTTTGTGAAAAATTGGCCAAAGCGATTTGACAAGATTTTTTGTTTTTGTTAAAGATCCACTTAACATGGAGAAGACGCAAATGGGTTATTTTTCCATCGCCCGAAAAGGCGCAGGCCTGGGAGCGGCGCTCTGGTTTTCGGCCTTTCTCTTGCTCTTGAGCCTCTTCTTATCCTCCCCGGTCGTGGCCGCCGTGCCGAAATGGTGGCGAGACGCGGCGCTTCAGGAAAAGATCGGCCTCAGCGCGGAGCAGGCCGCGGAGATTCAAAAGATTTTTGACGCGTACCAGGAAAAGCGAACCGAACGCCTCGGCGAGGTACGGGTATGGCGAAGGACCGTGAACGACCTCATGGCCCAAAACCCCGTGGACAGGAAGGCCCTGGATCGGGCGATCGGGAAGATGCTCGAGCTTCAGTGCGGGGTTTTCCGCCTCATGGCCGACATGAAATTGGCGGCGAGGGAGGTCTTGACCACGGAGCAGCTGGAATCGGCCCTGGCCGCAGAGCCGGATCTCTTTTCCTTATCCCGGCGATGGCAGAGGTGGAAAAAGACCGGTCCGGTAAAGGGAAGGGTGATGGTCAAACAAAAGGATCGGCCGGTGGAGTGAGCGTCTCAAAAAATTGGGGCAGGTGAGGGAAGGGAGGATGCGGGCATGAAATGGTGGTGCATGGTGTTTTTCCTGGCCGTGGTTTTATTTTCGACAGCCGCAGCCCACGCGCAGATCGTCCTCAATCCGCAGCAGACGGGATCCGCCCTGTATGATCGGACCGAATACTACGTTCATCTGCCCGGAACCACGACATACAGCGACTATTATTCATCGACCTATGCCACGACCGGCTACATGGCGGTGGGGCACCTGAATGCGGGGCTTCGGTTCTCCGGGATGACCTATGGCGGCGGAACGGTGAACGCTTCTTATAACGTAACCCTGGAGGGCCAGGGCGTGGTGGAGTTCCAGCTCAGCGACACGACTTTGGCTGGTCTCACGCCCAACAACTTCACGGCCCGTCTGAACGGCCTTGTGGTTGAGGGCTACCAATATCCAGCCGGCTATACCATTCCCTATCCTTATATTTACGATTTCACACCCAGTATGGCCATGACCGTGAACCTGTATGACCTGGGGGACGGGAGCGAAGACGGGGGGGTCGGGGCGAACGATTTTGACAGTGTCAACGGGGGCGCGATCCAGGCCTTGTTCAGTCAGATCCCTTCGCCTCTTCCGGCCGCTTTTGACGACATCGACGTGACCGCGGCCCTTCGTCACGACCTTCTGGGCGGGGGTTCGCCTGTCTATTCGAGCTTTCTTTTGAGAACCCCGAGTACGCCGGACAATCGTGTTTTGCTTGACCCGGATGCGCCCACCCTCACCATTACCCTCCGGGGAGAACCGGCCACCGTACCCACCATGAGCCAGTGGGGACTGATCATGACGGGCCTGGCCCTGGCCGGGACGGCCTTGTACCGGATGAGGCGGGTGAGCCGGAGAACGTGATCCCGCATGAGATGGTATTGGTTCTGGATTCCGGTGCTGCTGAGCCTCCTCCCAACGAGGGGACTTTGTTTTGAAACCGACACGGTCGTCCTGATCACGGCCCGTGACGTGATCACCCTGGAGGTGCAGGTGGCGAGCACCCCCGAAGAGTGGCAGGCGGGCCTTCGGGACCGGGAAGCCCTGCCGCCCGAAAGCGGCATGCTCTTCGTGTTTCCGAGGGAGGGCATCCGTTCCT
>CAYVUX010000309.1:0-5061 GCA_964455075.1 uncultured Desulfobacteraceae bacterium
ACTGGATGCCCCCGTATCAAGTACGGGGCAGGCTTATCGGGGTCCCCGCGAACACCACCGGGACAGGCCGGCATGACGGTTGTTACGCTTTACGGAGCTGCCAGCCGAAACTCGGCCGGTCTTTGCAAAGGTCTCGCCTGGCAAAGGAAGCGCTCTCCATGCTCCCGGCCGATTACTTGAACGGCGGCCGCGGGATTCTCATCCGGCCCTTCGACATCTCTTGAGTCAGGGCCCGGAGGATCCGGCGGGGCCTGGGGTCTTCCGGACGGATGCGAACGGCTTCTGTGAGATGCCGGATCGCCGCCGGCACATTCCCTTCACGGGCCAGCACCACGGCCAGGTTCATGTGGGCCGGAGCGTGGTCCGGCTGGATTTCCAGGGTCTTTTTGTAGTGTCCGGCCGCCTTGTTGAAATCGCCTTTTCGGGAGTAGGCAAATCCAAGATTGTAATGGGCTTCCGCGGCGTCCGGATCCAGTTTGACGGCCGCCAAGAAGTGGTTGATGGCGGCATCGAGACGGCCCAGACTCCCCAGTGCGGCCCCTGCATTCATGTGAATCTTGACCTCGGGAGGACCGATTCGAAGGGCCTCCTCATACTGAGACACGGCTTCTTCGATTTTGCCCTGTCTCTCAAGGGCCAGCCCCAGATTGTAAAGGGAGGAGACGTGGTCGGGCTTGATCTCAAGCGCCCTGGAGAACTCCTTAGCCGCATCCGTGTACCGCTCCTCTCGCCGCAAGGCGTTCCCCAGGTTGTAATGCGCCCGCCAGTTCCGGGGATTCTTCCCCGCGGCATCCGCCCAGAGGGTGACCCCGTCTTTCCAGACCTCGTTTCTGGCGTGGGCGGCGATCCCCAGGGCCAGCACGATCGCCGCGCTCACCGCCAGGGCCCCTGATGTGCGGCCTGAGAAGATTTTGAAAAGCCCGTAGGAGACGATCGCTGCAAAACCGAACATGGGCAGGTACAGCCGGTGCTCGAACATGGCGTCCCGAATGGGAATGACGCTTGACTCTACGGAAAGGGCGATGAAAAACCAGAAGATGCCGAGGGTGATGACCGGTCTCCTTTTCCCTTGCCACATACCGATGCCTGCAAGCACAACCAGAAAAAGGAAGGCGTACGGGGTCCAGCCGTCAAAGAACCCGGCCCGGAAGGGATAAAAGGGGTCGAAATTCTGACCCGCGGGAAACACCAGCAACCGGATGTAGATAAGCATCACGCAGAACTGGGTAACGAGATAGCTCCAGCGGCCCACCGAATCGGTTTCCTGGGCAAGACCGGAGACGTCCTCCAGGAGCCGGCCGAAGCGTACGCCCCCGGAGAGCACCAGAAAAAGTCCCAGAAAAAGCACTGCTGCCGGAACCATCCACAGGAGCTTGCGCTTCCATCCCTGCCATGTTCGGTCTACGGCAAGGTACTCCACCAGGAGAATCGTCCCGGGAAGGCTGGCAGTGTTCTGTTTGCTCATGAAAGCCAGGAGGGCGCACAGAATGGCAAGGCCGTAAAATGCCCAGGAGGGAAAGCCGCGGCCCTTTGCCTTGATCCTTCCCCTCAAGTAAAACAGCACCGAGGCCATGTAAAAGAGCGCGGCCATGGAGGCGTACCGCTGCACCGTGTAGGTGACCGCCTGGGTCTGGACCGGATGGGCGACGAACACCAGGGCGGCAACCAGCGCCATCCACCGCACACCGCTTCCGGGCTTTCCGAAGCCGGCAGGCGCAGCGGTCTCCGCCCGCGTGGCCGGGGGCCGGGCCTCCGTTTCCAGAAGCCTTGAAAACACGGTGATTCCCAGGAAATAGACCACGATTCCGTTGAGCACGTGGATCAATACATTCACCAGGTGGTACTCAAATATATCGAGACCACCGAAATGGTAATTCAGGGCGAAGGTCAGATCAACGATGCCCCGGGGAGACAGGATCTCTCCGCTCCCGAGAAAACGACCCAGGTCTTTGATCGCGCTCTTGTTCACGATCTGAAGCAGATCATCGAAAACGAACGGCGCCTCGTAGATGTTCCCATAGATCAGGAGTCCGGCCACGGCGATCAGGGCAGCCGCGAGTCCGTTCCCGGCGGCGATGCGTTTCTCTGTAGGATCGACCCGGGTTTTCTCTCCCGCCAAGCGCTTCATCTTCTGCTACCACCTTTTCCTGAGGGTCATGACCACGGAAAAAGGATCCCCCCCGATCATGCTGTAGGTGCCCGGGGTCTCATAGTCGTTGTCGGTGAGGTTCCTCACGGAGAGGATCAGGTCCAGATCCTCCCAAAAAACATCCCGTACCGTGGCGCTCAGGTCCGCAATCCATCGGCCCGAGGCCGAACCGATCTTCCCCTCCTTGGGGTGGATCAGATCCCGGGAGGAGACATATCCCACGCGCAGGGACGTACTGAATCGTTCGTGGGGTTTCCAGAGGGCGATCAGGTTGAAAAGCGTCCCGGGTCCCCGCTCGTAGGGGTGGGAGAGATCCACGAAAACCGGGACAAACTCCTCGTAACGGTCCAGGACACGAAAGGTCTCATCCGGCCCGCTGTTGTAAACCAGGGTGAGGTTGGCCGCAAGCTCCAGGTCGGGCCACGGCAACAGGCGGCCTTCCACTTCCGCCCCCCAGAAATCCTGACGGTTCTCGGAGGAGAGGCCCGCGAAAGGGTCTTCGATCCGGTGGTTGTCGATCCTGCTTGCAAACCCGACCAGGCTCAAAGAGCCCCTCTCTGAGGGCTCCCACATGACTTGGGCGGAGAGGCTTCGGATCTTTTCCATTTCCGGTTCGTTCTCCTCCAATAGCTGCCGGGCAAAAGGGGTTCGATAGGCCGTGCCGTACAAAAGCTTCAATATCCATTCCCGGGAAGGCGACCAACTGACTCCCGCATTGTAGCTCACGTGATCCTGGTATGCGTCATGGTTGTCGTAGCGAAGACCAATCCAGAAATCCATGTTTCCGACCTTGTGGCTGTATTGTCCGAAAAGGGACCACAGCTTTGTCTGATGGTCTTCCTCGCGGAGGAGCGGGAGAAAAAATTCGTTTTCTTCCCCAAAGAAATCCGGTACGAAGCTGTCCCAGATGGGGGCGTCCTCAATCCGCTTGCGACGATAGGAGAGCCCGCCGGTCAGGAGGCCGCTCCCGGCAAGGAAGGAACGATCATAGATTAATTCGCCGTATGCCGCGCGTTCATTTTGGGTAAGTGTTCGGTCAACAACCTCGATCTCGGACCTCAGCCAACTGTAGAATCCGGTAAAACGAAGGGCTGAGTTCCTTTCCAGGTCTTTTGAAGCCTCCACCTTGATAAAGCCCATGGGTTCGCTTCGGCTCTCCAGCCAACTCAGATCCCTGTCCGAGCTTTCCAGGTCCTCCGCCCGGCTCGACAGGATATAAGGACTCCTGTTGTCGCAAACCCGGGCGGAGAGGGCGAACCAATCCTGATATGCAAACCTGCCTGAGGCCTCGAAGTACCGGGATTCTTCGGGATGTTCTTCTCCGAACCGGACTTCCGGTTCAGCCGGCACATCCTCTTTTTCCCAGAATCGGACCAGCTTCGCGGCCCTGTCCTTCCCTTCCCGCCGCCTTCCGCTGACTGAAAGAAACGCGTCCCACGGTCCTGCGTCGTGACCCAAGTTGGCGTAGGCCCCGTATTCTTCCCCGTCTCCGCCTCCGTAGAGGATCCCGGTCTCCGTGCCGTCCAGATCTTTGCCCGTCATGGGAACGACGTTGACGATGCCGCCGAAGGCATCCGGCCCCCAGAGCACGGAACCGGGGCCGCGGATGATTTCGATTCGTTTGACCGCGGCCAGAGACAAATCGTAGTCCAGGGGATGGACGGACTTGCTCGTTTCCGAGATAAGCGGGACGGTGTCATAGAGAAAGAGCACGGAATCCGGGATCCCCCGAAGATACGGCTGGGTGCCCCATTCCCTCCGGGCCATGTGGAAGCCCGGCTTCATCTCCAGGGCCTGGCTCAGGGTCCGTATGCCCCGTTCTTCGATTTCCTTTCGCGCGATCACCTGGGCCACGGCCGGAGCCTGTCTCGCGCTTTCCTCCCTCCGGGACGCAATGCTCAGCACCTCCAGGTCCTCGCCCACAAACATGATCATGGTCTCATCCTTCTCCGGCGAGGTCTCCGCCGTTTCCGCTCCGGTTGCCTGGGCGCATGCCAGCAACCCGAAGAGAACCGCCGCCGATACGCCGGCAAAAAGCCCTCGCATCCGGAACCGGATGGAAACGAGCAACGCAACATTGAGAAATGCTCTGACCATAGTTTTCCCGTTATCCCTTTGAGGCGGTCTTTCTTTGTCTGCTATCTCTTGCGCTTCTTCATGGCCTGCTTCATCAGCACGCGGAACTTGGCGCGGGTGAGTCCCAGGAGCTTTGCCGCCGCCGTCTGGTTGTTCCCGGAGGCCTCCAGGGCCTGGTGCACCAGATCGCATTGGAGCGCCTCCAGGGACACGCCTTCGGTGGGGAGGCGAATGTCCGGCTCCCCGGCCGGGCGCGTGGAATTCGACCGCAGGAACGAAAGGGTTTCCGCGGTGATCGCTCCTCCGCCCTGGCCCAGGATGACGGCCCTCTCCATGGCATTGGCGAGCTCCCGGACATTCCCGGGCCACGGATATTCCTTAAGCACCCTCTTCGCCCCGTCCGTGAGACCCGTCTCCGAACCCGGGCTCAGGCGGTTCAGGAAATGCCGGGCCAGCAGGACAACGTCTTCCGTGCGTTCCCTCAGCGGAGGCGGCTCGATCGGAAACACGTTGATCCGGTAGTAGAGATCCTGTCGAAAGAGGCCGTTTTCCACCTGCTCCTCGAGATCCCGGTTGGTCGCGCAGACGATTCGGACATCCACCGGGATCTCGTCGTTTCCGCCCACCCGCTGAACCGACTTCTCCTGGAGCGTCCGCAGGAGCTTGGCCTGGGCCTCCAGGGAAAGGTCGCCGATCTCATCAAGAAAAAGGGTGCCACCCGAGGCGTACTCGAACTTGCCCACCTTTCTGCGATCCGCCCCGGTAAAGGCGCCCTTTTCGTGGCCGAAAAGCTCGGACTCCACGAGGTTGGGGGAAATGGCGGCGCAGTTGACCGG
>CAYVUX010000310.1:0-5025 GCA_964455075.1 uncultured Desulfobacteraceae bacterium
GGATCGTAGTCCGGGGTGACGGGCCTTGGGTCTGGACCCCGGATCGTAGTCCGGGTGAGGAGGTTTGGATTTGGATCCGGGATCCCGGGTGACGGGATCTGGAACTCTTAGGAGTCCGCCGCATTTCAGGAAATTGTCCCCCCCCGGGACGGTAAAACCTCTTCGCGTCCTTTACCAGAAGCGGAGGGCTCAGGCCGACACTGAATACCCTCAGGGTGCAAAGAAATCGGGGCATTTGTGGACAGAAATCCTCTTACGGCCTTGATGAAATGCGCGCGTGCTGCTATAAAATTTGTTTGCCAAATTATCCCGTGAGAGGGGTTTCTGGTGCAAGACGGTTAAACGCCTTCTCAATTGACAGCATCATGGACGGATGCACAGGAAACCCCCGGGGAGCTCGGCAGGAAATTGGAACTGGAAGGAGCGGTGAATCAATGCAAAAAGAAGTGATGGCCAAAGGTTACGAACCGGAAGAAGTGGAACGAGGAGTCTATGCCTACTGGGAATCGGAAGGTCTTTTCCGGGCCGAAGCCCCTTCAGATAAAGAGCCGTTCTGTATCGTCATCCCACCGCCAAACGTAACCGGCAGCCTGCACATGGGGCACGCATTGAACAACACCCTCCAGGATATTCTCTGCAGATACAAGAGGATGAAGGGATACAATGTACTTTGGCAGCCCGGCACAGACCACGCGGGAATTGCCACGCAAAACGTGGTGGAAAAGGACCTCGCCTCCCGGGGGAAAGACCGGCATTCCGTAGGACGCGAAGAATTCGTAAGGCTCGTATGGGAGTGGCGTGAGAAGTACGGCGGGATGATCATCAACCAGTTGAAAAGGCTGGGATGCTCCTGCGACTGGAGCCGGGAACGATTTACAATGGACGCGGGGCTGTCAAAGGCCGTGCGGCAGGTGTTTGTGGGACTCTACGAGGAAGGCCTTATTTACAGAGGGGACTACATCATCAATTGGTGCCCCCGCTGCCACACCGCGCTGGCCGACCTGGAAGTGGAACACGAGGAGATGCAGAGCCATCTCTACTGCATCCGTTATCCATTCGAGGAGGGAGGCGGTCATCTCGTTGTAGCGACGACACGGCCGGAAACCCTTCTTGGAGACACCGCAGTGGCTGTGAATCCGGAAGACAGCCGATATGAAGATGTTGCAGGGAAACGGGTTCTGCTGCCCATTCTCAACAAGCCGATACCGGTTATTCTCGACGCCTACGTGGACACGGAGTTCGGAACGGGGGCACTCAAAATCACGCCCGCTCACGACCCCAACGACTTTGAAATCGGCAACACGCACGGTCTGGAGCGTGTGAAAGTAATCGACGAGGCGGGAAAAATGAACGACCTTGCCGGGCCTTACGAGGGGATGGACCGGTTCGACTGTCGTGAAAAGATCCTGAAAGACCTCGAGTCCGCGGGTCTGCTGGAAGGCATTGAACCCTATCGCCATTCTGTGGGGCACTGCTACCGGTGCAAAACCATGATCGAGCCTCTCCTTTCCAAGCAATGGTTCGTGAAGGTGGGTCCCCTGGCACAGGCATCCACGCGGGCCGTCCGCGAAGGAAAGACGAAGATCTACCCGTCCAACTGGGAAAACGTTTACTACGAATGGATGGATAATATCCGCGACTGGTGTGTATCGCGGCAGATTTGGTGGGGACATCGCATTCCCGCATGGTATTGCCTGGATTGCGGCGAACTGCACGTGGCCACGGAAGCCCCGGAGAAGTGCGCCTCCTGCTCAAACCGGTCCCTTGAGCAGGAGACCGACGTGCTGGACACCTGGTTCAGCTCGGCCCTGTGGCCCTTCTCCACCCTGGGGTGGCCCGAGCGGACCGAAGAGCTCAAGACCTTCTACCCCACCTCGGTGCTGGTTACCGGGTTTGATATCCTGTTTTTCTGGGTGGCGCGGATGATGATGATGGGCATCCATTTCATGGGAGACATTCCGTTCAGGGACATTTACATCCACGCCCTGGTTCGCGATTCAGAGGGCAGAAAAATGAGCAAGTCCAAGGGCAACGTCATTGACCCGCTTGTGGTCATGGACGAGTATGGAACGGATGCGTTCCGGTTTACCCTGGCGGCTCTCGCGGCCCAGGGCAGGGATGTCAAGTTGTCCGAAGAGAGGATCCTGGGATATCGGCATTTTGTGAACAAAGTGTGGAATGCTGCACGGTTTGTCGTCATGAACCTCGAATCCGAGGGTGAATCGCCGGAGGGCAAAACGCAGCTGACCCTGGCGGACCGCTGGATCCTGGCCAGGCTCGGCCGCGTTTCCCAAGACATCGCCACGGCCCTCGAGGAGTACCGCTTTAACGACGCGGCCGGCATCTGCTACCAGTTCGTATGGCATGAATTCTGCGACTGGTACCTGGAAATGGCCAAGCAGGCTCTCTACGGGGACGACCGGGCACAAAAGCAGTCCGCAAAGGCGCTCATCAAGGATCTCCTCATGTCCGTGCTAAAACTTCTCCATCCCTTCATGCCGTTCGTGACGGAGGAGATCTGGGGAAAACTGCCCGGGGTCCAGGGGAGCATCATGGTCGCGCCCTACCCCGAGGTCGTCGAACTCGAGGAAGCCGATCGTGCCACCAGGGACATGGATCTACTCATGGGAGTCATCACGGGCATCCGCAACATCCGTGGGGAGATGAACATCGCCCCGTCCAAGAAAGTCAACGTGGTTCTGGATATCAGAGACGAGGAAAAAGCGGGACTTCTCAGCGGGCAGGCCGCACACATCCACACCCTGGCCAAGGTCGAAGACCTCTCCATGTGCTCCGGGGTTCCCAAGCCCGAAGCCTCGGCCACGGCTGTTTTTCGAGACATTCAGGTTCACGTTCTCCTCAAGGGGCTCCTTGACTTCGAGGAGGAGAAACGGAGGCTGGGCAAGGCAATCAAGAAAATCGAAAAGGATATCGAGCTCTCGAACAAAAAGCTCTCCAACCCGAAATTTCTGGACAACGCTCCCCCCGACATCGTCCATGATGTTCGCCAAAAGGTGGAGGCGTTGTCCGGAAAGCTGGAAAAGCTCCATGAAAACCTTCAATTCTTCGAGAACATCGGCAGATAGCACTTCTTCCGCAATCCGTCGGATCATCCATGCCGCCTTGGAGGAGGATCTGGGTAGAGGGGACGTGACCACCGACTCGGTGGTGGAGCGCTCATCGCGCGGCACGGCCGTGCTCGTCGCGCGGGAGGACATCGTGCTGGCGGGCCTTTTCGTGTTTGAACAAGTCTTCCTGGAATTGTGCCCCGACATCATCTTCCACGACCACTATGCGGAAGGGGCGATCGTCTCTGCGGACCAGCCCGTCTGCGAAATGAAGGGCCCCCTGAGCCCGATCCTCCAGGGAGAGCGCACGGGCCTCAATTTTCTCCAGCGCATGTGCGGCATCGCCGGCATGACCCGGCGCTACGTGGAAAAGATCGACGGTTCGGGAGCCAAGATACTCGACACGCGAAAAACAGCGCCGGGGCTCCGTATCCTCGACAAATACGCCGTTCAGGTAGGAGGGGGGGTGAACCACCGGTTCGGCCTGTTTGACGGCGTGCTCATCAAAGACAACCATGTGGCGGCGGCGGGTTCTGTGGGAGAGGCTGTGCGAAGAGCACGGAAAAAGGCCCCACACACACTCAAGATTGAAGTAGAGGTAGAAACCCTGGACGAGGTCCGTGAAGCTGCGGAGGCGGGGGCCGATATCGTCCTGCTCGACAACATGCCGCCCGCGGAAATGAAGCAGGCCGTCAAACTCCTTCGCGGCAAGGCGTTGGTGGAGGCCTCGGGGGGCATCACCCTCGAAAATGTCGGCGTCGTTGCCGCCACGGGCGTGGACTTGATCTCCGTCGGGGCCTTGACCCATTCGGTACGTGCGGCCGACCTCAGCCTGGAATTCCCGGCAAGGAGCCGGAAACAAGAGGCGTAGATCCGATCCGATTATCAGGAGATTAGAAGATCCTCCCCGAAACGCGGCAGCGTGAATGCGGCCCGGTGGAGGGCCGGAGTGTAGTATTTCAAGTCCTTCAACTGCGCGGCCCGCTCTTCCGCGACGTTTTCGAGCGGGTCGTGTCTGCGTGAGCAGAACATGAACCCGATGATCCCGCTGGGATAGGTCGGGACAAGGGTGTAGTAATATCCGATCCTGGGAAAAAGCTCCCGGGCGAACCCGTGAACACCCCGAATCACCTCCCCGTGAAAATACATGGACTCGCACTGCGTCACCGCGATCCCTTCCTCCCTGAGCCCGGCCTTCATGTCTTCGTAAAAGGGTTTCTGAAAAAGGATCTGACCCGGCCCTACCGGATCCGTGGAGTCCACGATGATCACATCGTACGCATCTCGGTGCGCGGCCACGAACGCCGCTCCGTCTTCGTAGTGCAAACGGACCCTCGGATCATCAAAGGATGAGGCCAGAGAGGGCAGGTACTTTCTGCATGCCTTGACCACTTCTTCGTCGATCTCGCAGACGTCCACCTGCTCCACGTGAGGATGCTTCACGATCTCTCTCACGGTTCCCCCGTCTCCGCCTCCTATAACCAGGACCCTGGAAGGTTTCGGGTGGACAAGCAACGGCACGTGTACGATCATTTCATGGTACGCGGCTTCGTCGAACTCGGTGAGCATCGTAATGTTGTCCAAAACGAGCATCCTTCCGAGCCGCTCGGTCTCGAAGACGGCGATTTCCTGGAAGTCCGACTCGTAATGGCAGAGCACGTCCTTGATCTTGATGCTCAACCGGCACCCGTACGCAAATTCCGGGCTGTCATGAAACCAGAGATCCAACAGTTGATTCACGGACCGGTCCTCTTCGGCCAGGGCGATCTCGTTCTCGGTATTCTTGAGGGTCATGGAACTCTCCTTTAAAGGCCTCGCAAAGTATCACCAGGAATCAAACATCTCCGGGCATTCCGGCAGAAGGGCTCGGCCGGCTTCCTTATTCCGAAGCTCCGCTTTTCTGGTCGTGGTCCCTCAGTTCAGCACTGGTTTTGAACCGAGGTTTTGCCCATGCCAT
>CAYVUX010000311.1:0-2417 GCA_964455075.1 uncultured Desulfobacteraceae bacterium
CAGCGTCAGGACAGCCTGCCCGGGAGCAGCATGGTTCGCGGGCAAGCCCGCTCCTGCAGGATGCTCGGAGCGTCTTCTCTTAAGAGCGGTGTCAGGCCAAAATCAGAATGCCACGATTTTTCATTCCCCTTCAAAGACATAAGGATACGAAAACCGGATGAACCATTTCTATTTGGTAACCATGAAGTGTCCATTTTCCGGAAGAACCAAAAAACGTCATTCCGGACGAGCGACGCGAAGCATAGCGAGATCCGGAATCCAGGAAAACGGCATCATATCGTGAACTCATGGATCCCGGATAACGCCCCGTTTCGCGGGGCTTGGCCGGGATGACGGATTGCGACACAGCCTCGTTCGCCGCACCCGCTATGTCCTGAGTTTGACGGCCAGCTCGGCTACCCGCCGTCCGAGCTTGGCGGCGTTCAACCGGGTCTTGTCGTCCGGGGCTCCGGCACAGGCCACCCCGTAGTGTCCTGTGGCAGACATCGGATCACCGACAATAACCATTCCATAGATCAACAGCGCCTGGATAATGGACATCATCGTCGTCTCTTTGCCCCCGGTGGGATCGCCGGAGGTGCTGAAGGCGGCGCCGATTTTTCCCTCCATCCTTTTTCGAACCCCCACAAATTCGTCAAAAACCTTCTTGAGCTCTGCCGCCATGACACCGAAGTACACGGGAGAGCCTGCGATCACGCCTTCGGACTCCAGGAAATCCTCCTTTGTCACCTCTTCCGCACCTTTGAGAAGGGGCGTAACTCCTTCCTGCTCCCGAACTCCGGCGGCGATGGCTTCGGCGAGCTTCCTGGTGTTTCCTCCTTTGGAATGGTAAAGAATAAGAATCTGCATGGTCATTACCTCCTTCTGCCGGGCTACCCTCAAGACCCGCGGGCGGGGCGTTAAGGGCACCATGTCGCTTCATTATATACAGAAGCCATTTCCTTGAGATGGATGCTCACCACGGGTTTGGTGGAGATTGAGGAAAAGCTCCCTTTATGGATCAGGTTATATTAGTCGGAACAAGACAACAGATCAAGACCTCGGACCGTTCGATTCCGTTTAGACAACCCAGGTTCGTGTGATGACCGAGGCCCGGGGGATTGGCACCAAGACCGTGAAATCCCGCCAAAACCTGGAGTGGACGGCAATCAGACGAGACCTTGATCCTTCAGCACTGTCATGCAACGCTGGCCGATGTTTGTCACCATACTCAGGGCCTCGGTAAGATGCACGATTGACTCGGCGCCCACGCCGGATTCCAGCATCACCAGGGCCTGCTCAAAGCGGCTTTCGATGGCATCCCAGGCAGGATCTCCCGTGATTTTTCCGGCGAGGCGAACCTCCTGAACAATCATGCCCATCAGCATTCGAAGGATTTTATCGGAGCCTTGCTTTTCTGGGCTCGCGAGCCCTTCTGCAGCTTGTAGAGATTGAGAAAGCCAGATGACGCCCGATTTCACCTTCTCGCTCTGAGAAAACCCCATTATGGCAGCGTGTGTTTCCAACTTGTTCCCTCCCCGGGAAAAACCCGAATACGAGGTTCAGGGTGTTAAAAAAAGGACGATCAGGCAACCTGTTGGGTTCAGCTCTATTGCGCCGGCAGGAGAATACGGTTCGCGGCTAAAGCCGCTCCTACAGAAGCTCTCCTCACTCCCCTTTTGGTAGTAGCATTGCCCGCAGTCGTTCCATCCAGGAAGGGAAGAGGAAGGGGCGTTTATGGATAGAACGGTCCTAAAACGAAGGCCGATCTACAACATAGGAACGAACAAGGTTCCTACCGCTGAAATGACCCATGGTCAAGTACGCAAGCAAGAACTCCCTGCCGAAAACCCGACGGCGGATCTCCCTGTAGCCGAGTCCCCGCTGATGGAGAGTGAGAATGCGACTTGCCGTGTCTTCCAGGTAACGGATCTTACGCAGCAGTTCCTCCTTAGGGCGGCGTCGAACGCTTCCGCTTCCCGAGAACAGCAACTCAATATCCAGTTCGGCAATCTTCTTGAGTGAAGAAATCATCTGCCAGATGTTGTAGTCGCGCCTCAAGCCGCGATCCTCCCCCCCGATGAATGCGTCACCGGTGAACAACCACCCCTTGTTGGGCTCGTAGAGGCATATGTGGTCCGGGCTGTGTCCCGGCGTGTGGATCACCTCGAACCTGTGGCCCGGCGTCTCCACAGAGGCTCCCAGAGGATGGGCCGTCGAAGGCTTCGCCGTGCCCCACATCACCCGCCGGTACATATGCATTTCCCTTCGCGTCTCAGGCTCCGACAGCTTCTCCAGCGCCTCGGCATGGGCCAGAATCCGCGCCCCGTACCTGGCCTGGACGGCCGCATTGGCCCCGATATGATCTTCGTGGCTGTGTGTATTGACCACCTGAAGAACGGGATAGGGTTCCAGAGCCCTCAACAGCTCGCCCACCG
>CAYVUX010000311.1:2427-5024 GCA_964455075.1 uncultured Desulfobacteraceae bacterium
AAGGCCGTCCACCCAATAACACGCCGTAAAGTACAACCCCCGTCCCAGGAGCGACCGGGCCAGGCGAAACTTGATCACCTCTCCAAGAGCTTCTTTCCTGAGCATGACCCCCCGAATTCTTCCGGTTCAGGCTTACAATCCCCTCATAAAGAAAAAGACATCTCCGTTATGATGCACGATGTCTGTCGAATTCTCCTCGGCTTGGTCAGCCAAGGCTCTCGAGGGATTCCGGCGGCAAGGAGCAGTGCCCCCGTCGTCAAATGAATGAGATTTCATTCATAGGCCCTGATTATAGAGTTACTTGGCAAAGACCTCAAGCCCTTTCCCCGGGGGAGCCGGAGGATTTCTCTTGACCTGGTTCCAAGTTTCCGTATAACTGCAGTAGCTGGCGGCTTCGTATCAGGTTCGTCTTGACGTATTCTTCGCGGCAAAAGCCGCTTCCACGGAAATTCTCCCGGACCTCCTGTAGGAGCGGGCTTGCCCGCGAGTCCGTCTGGAAAAGGCACTTCAGAGGAAGCCGGGGAATTCCGAAGCCGGGCGCCATTCGACATGCGGAGATTGAACTTTTGGGATAATCCAATCAAGACCGGGACTGCAGCGAAATCGAAAACCCAAAAAGGAGGCCTCCACCGTATACAGAAACCGATTTCGATCCCGACAGCGATTTCGATACCGATGAGGCAGGGGTGGGGGACCCGCCCGAACGGGTGGGCCTGAGCACGCATCAGCGTGCGAAGAATAAACATTTTTCAAAACACATGAAACCTTTCTTCCCAAGGTGGGTATCCATGTACAATGCAAGCGACCTCAGAAAGGGGCTGAAAATCCAACTGGACAATGAGCCCTACATCATTACGGAATTTCAATTTTCCAAGCCGGGAAAAGGCCAAGCTCTTTACCGGTGCAAGCTCAAGAACATGATCACCGGGGCGATCATCGATCGAACGTACCGGTCCGTGGATACATTTCAGCCCGCGCCCCTCGAAGAGAGAACTATGCAGTACCTGTACAATCAGGAAAATGAATTCTGCTTCATGGACGTGGAGAGCTACGAGCAAGCCTTCCTGACCACGGACCAGGTGGGAGAGGCGAAAAACTACTTGACGGACAACCTGGAAGTGGAAATCCTTTTCTTCGGAGACAGGCCCATCGGGATCACCTTGCCCAATTTCGTGGATTTGGCCGTGGGTCGCGCCGACCCATGGGTGAAAGGAGATTCCGTGGCCGGCGACACCAAGCCGGTGACCGTAGAGACGGGTTATGTCCTGAGGGTCCCGCCTTTTATCGAGGAAGGCGACAAAATTACCATTGACACGCGCACCGGGGAATATGTCACCCGGGTCAAAGAATAGATCCCTCTTTCAGGAATTGACGAGGCTCGCCGCCCGGGAGAATCCCCTTTGGCAGAGAAGCCGAATGCTCCACGCCGTTCGGAACTTCTTTCACGGGCGCGGCTATCTGGAAGTGGAAACCCCCCACCTGATCGTCGAACTGAGCCCCGAGGTCTACACCGACGCTTTGACCGCCGGAGATCGATACCTCCACACCTCTCCGGAACTCTGCATGAAAAGGATAATAGCGAGCGGATACCCCAGGATCTTCCAGATCTGCAGGTGCTTCCGCCCGGGGGAACGCGGACAAACCCACCTGCCGGAGTTCACCATGCTCGAGTGGTACCGGCAAGGGATTGGTTACAAGGAACTCATGGAAGACTGCGAATCGCTTATCTCCTTCACGGCGGAAGCCCTGGGAATAGGCTCAAGGGTCTCTTGCCAGGGCATGGAAATCGACCTGGCCCCCCCCTGGGAACGCCTGGCGGTGAGGGATGCGTTTTCTCGCTATGCTGCCATGAACATGGATAAGGCCCTGAATGAGGAGTGCTTTGACGAAATCATGGTTCGGGACATCGAACCGAACCTGGGAGCCGAAAAGCCCGTCTTTCTCTTTGACTATCCGGCACCCCTGGCCTCCCTGGCCAAGGTGAAAACGGATGAGCCCGCACTCTCCGAAAGATTCGAACTCTATGTGGGTAAGCTGGAACTCGCCAACGGGTACTCGGAACTCAACGACCCGGCGGAGCAAAGGCTTCGGTTTCAGAGGGATCTGGAAGCGCGGAACCAGGCGGGAAGGCCCCTTTATCCGATGCCGGAACGGTTTCTTGATTCGCTGTCCCGCATGCCCCGCGCTGCAGGGATTGCCATGGGGATGGACAGGCTCGCCATGGTTTTCACAGACAGGGCGAATATCGATGACGTGGTCTCTTTTGCGCCGGAAGAGTTGTAGGATGAGCTTGATTTCAGGGGCCGGTTTGCGATATAAAGAATGCACTCTTTGAAAAAGCTCGGGACGAAGGCCCGCTCTCGCCCTCGAAGGATTAGCCCCCGGAAAGCACCCTGATACTTTCGAGACGACTAGCCGCGAGGACCGCTGGCCTGTCCCGGCAAAGACGGGGCCTGTCGGCGTCAAACTGCGGAGTTTCTTGTTCCCGTGCTGCGGACGGGACGCGCAACTCCTTGTTTTGTCCTCGCTTTGCTCGGACTCCCCATCCTGTAGGAGCGGGCTTGCCCGCGAACCATGCTGCTCCCGGGCAGGCTGTC
>CAYVUX010000312.1:0-5024 GCA_964455075.1 uncultured Desulfobacteraceae bacterium
TTCCCTCACCCCACGGCAAAGGGTTCCAGGCGTTTTCTCCGCCTCACGGCCTCCAGCACACCCACCGCCCCTGTCAGCATGTTGTCCCCCCACGGCGCCCCGTACTGCACAGGAAGAGACGAACCCTTCACCATACTTCGCTTCGGCCCTACAGTAAGGATGATCTGCACGGCCTCTTTTCCCAGCGTCTTGCGAACATAGGCTCCGTGCCCGCCCTCCGAAAGGATGCGCTTGTGTTCGAGTGTTCCCTCGGCAAGTTCCTCGAACAGAGCCTCCATTCTCGCGAGGGTCATGTCACGGGTATGATATTCGAAAAAGCCGGCCACTTCCCCTCCGGAGAGAAGGGCCCCTATGGTGTGTGAGGTGGCGATATCCAGAATCCCGATGTTGCGAAGGCCCTCTGCACGGGGATCCAGGCTCGCGCCCAAAATTGCCGCCGCGCCGCTGTCCATGACGAACACCTCCCGGGCGGGAAGACTGCTTGCAGTCTGTGCGATGGACCGCAACCGGTTCAGGGTTTCGGGCAGCTCCCCCCCTTCATAGAGTAAAGCCCCGGGAATAGGGTTTTCGTCCAACACGTTTTTGAAAATGTGATGGCGATAGTCCAGGTGGGAATGGCCCGGGGGCGGCACTCCGTGATCCTGAGCGCATACCCCCACCACGTCGAATTGGAACGGAACGCCAAAAGATTCAATGATACGCCTGATTCTACCCCGCTCTATATCCTCTGACACAAATTCGTTCCAGTCTTCTCGCCCGGCCAGACTCCGGGCCTCCTCTTCCGAGACAATCCGGATTCCCGAAGACCGCACCCTGTTCAGGTCGTGGTGCACGGTCGCCGCGGCCGAGGCTGTCATCGCCACTTCGCTTTTTCGCGCCCGCTCTTTGAGCACGGTTGAAAAAGGGCCTCCCCCCATTTCCACACCGGTGACGACAATATTTCCGCTGCATGCACCGACCTCTTCGGCCAGGAGTCGAACCGGAGCCTTAACCACCGCTTTAAAATGCTCCTTGCAATCCTCATCGACAACCAGCACATCCATGGTACCTGCCCCGATATCCAATGTCAGGAACCTACCCATACGGAATCGCCCTCCCCGACCACTGTATGGACCTCAGGCGGTTTTGGTTTCCAAATCTCCTCCCGAGAGAGCGCTCATGCGCCTCACCCAGTGCAATTTGTCGAACAGCCCCGTCGTTGCAAAGGTCTATTGTTGTCCTGGACGGCGCCTATTATGCGCAGCAGAAGCTCTGTCACCACGTCTCTCTCGAACAGTCCCTCCAAACGGAACAGCACGTGCGCTGATATCGGATTTCCAGGCCGAGTGCCCCGGCTTTCTCGATGGTTTGCTCGGACGGAAGAGCCATTCGATTCACTCCCGCCTCCAGGGCCATGGTTTCCACCTGGACATTTCCCCGCTCCCTTGCGCACCCCAGTCCGATGATTGCGTTCGGAAGCCTTATCCGCGTTTCCGCGATGATGTCAACAATTTCTTCCGTGCGAGGGGAAAGTGTGTTCCAAAGGGGAGTTCCCGGCACCCTCATTAGAGAAACCACCACCACATGGTTCACCGGAAAACGTGATATCATTTCGATTGCCTTTCTCTCTCCTTTCATTTCCCCATAGTCCAGCCCGCATACAATATGGGGAACAACAGGCAATCCGGCTCGCACAAGAGCACCCATGGAAGAAACAATGCGTTCCACGCCAAATGGAACGTGGCAGACTTTCCTGTACGTCTCATCATCCCCAATCACGTCGATGAGCGCCTGATCCACTCCGGCTTCCCTGAGATCTGCAGCCGACTGATCGTCCACAAGCCCGCAGTGAACCGAAACATAAAGAGCCGTCTTTTCTTTCACCCTTCGAATCGCCGGGATGAACCGAGCCCAAGGAAGCCGGCCTTCTTTGTCGCTGCCCCCGCTGATTAAAACCCCCAGATGTCCCTTCCTGTGCATCCTCATGCACGTTTCAAGGAACTCCTCCGGGGAGGCGCACGAGACCATAGTCTCCAGAGTCTTTCCGCGGCAATGGTCGCACTGAAGGGCACATCGATTCCCGGTGATGGAAAGGGCGGGGTAATACCCGGAAAGGCCGTTGTAGGAGAACATGCCGGGAAGGTAGAACGTAATCCGCTTGCCGAATCGCTCCCAGGACAATTTCCTTGCCCGGTCCAGTCTCTGCCTCCTGTTGTTCAGGGTGAGGCCTTCATTCATGGTGCGAATCCCCGGGTGCCGTCGGTTCGAAGAACCTGCATCCAGTCGTCGAGTTCGATTCCCGGCGTCTCCATGGATCCCCCGGCGTAGGCTCTCTCCAACGTGGCCCGAAGATCAGCCTGCTTACGTCCCTCAAGCCGTAGTTCAAGCCTTTCTACGGCGTCCTCCGGAAAGCAAAAGAAATCCCCGGAAAGGGAAACGGCCCCGAATCTGCCCTCGGTCACCTCGAAATCCGCCCGCAGAAGTCCGCCCCGGGCTTTATGCACCCTGTGGTACACCCTGCTCCCCGCGCGGATCTTTACCTCACGGCCCGGCACGGGTCTTGTCTTCCGGTAAAGCCAATCCTGCCTGAGCATACGCCGTGCAAGGGCATCCATCTTCCTCCGCAGTACGGAGTCCTTTTCCGCGGAATCCATCGGACCGAGGAGAGACTGGAACGCTTCCGCGGTCAGGGCGTTCAGGGTATTTTCCTCCCATCGCCCGGCTTCTTTTGCGCCAAGCTCGCGCCTTATAGTGGTCAGATTGCCCTGGAGGGTCTTGTGGACTTTGTCACGAAACTTCTCGTCCGGCACCTTGAGGACCCTCGCCATGGTCTCGTAGTCGAAATCGACGATAAGATTCCCCACAAAAACGATGCATTCACCGATCTCACCGGCGCCGGTACCGGAGATTTTGCGTGTGCCTGCGACCACATCATTTACGGGACGGTATTCGGCAGGAATACCGATGCGGCGGTAGACATCAACGACCGGCTTCAAAAATTTCCTGTAGAAATGCTCTTTCTTTTTCGGGACTTCCGGGTTGTCGCGCCTAAGAATAAGCTGAAAAAAGAGCTGGTCTCCATTCAGGTATACGGCCCCTCCTCCCACCTCGCGCCGGAACACGGGGATCCCCCCGGACCTGCAAAAGTCCAGGTCCACTTCTTGCTCCGCGTCTTGATGATATCCGATCGACACATAGGGAGTGGCGGGGGAGACCAAAGACAAGGCCTCCCGTCCGAGGCCGGCCAAGGCATGATAGATGAGTTGGGATTCCTGCCAGGAGACTTTCCCGAGATTGTAGAGTTCCATTTTTCGATGCCCTCCCGAAAACGTCCCCGGGGCCTCTCGGGTTGAAAACTCCCACCCATTCTTTGGCCCCCGAGGGGTATTCCCGCCGGGAAGGTCCCGGAAGGCGCCCTTCCCTTCCACACGGGAGCCCGGAAAAAATCAGGACGATCCCACGTGAATCGCCCCCGGAAAACGCCTTTCACTTCATGGTGCACTTATTCTTTGAGCGCACGGTTCACCAGTTGCGCGATATCCAACACCTCCAGCGGGATCTTGTTCCTCTTTGCGAATGTTGTCATCGTACGTACGCATTGCTGGCAGGCGGTGACCACGGCATCCGCCCCGGTTGCCAGGACCTCATCCATCTTTGCCCGGGCCATTTCAGCCGATAGCCCCGCGTCGATCATCTCAAGATTGCCCCCCCCTCCGCAGCATCGGCATTGATCCCGGTTTTGGGACAACTCGACGAGCCGCACCCCGGGTATTGCACGGATCAGGGCCCTTGGCTCCTCGAACACTCTCGCGCCCCGTCCGAGATCGCACGGGTCATGATACGTCACCGTCATGTCGAGGCGCTTGAAAGGGAGCCTGTCTTCTTCGGCCAGGCGAAGCAGAAACTGAGAGGCATGAAAAATCCGAATTCCCTCGGGAATCTCGTAATACTCCCTCCACATCTGATAACAGGAAGGGCACGCAAACACCACTTCCCGGGCATCCCTTTCCGCCACCGCCTCCACATTGTGTTCCATGAACTCACGAAACATCTCCTTCAATCCCGCCCCGAGCATGGGAAAGCCACAACACCATTCGTCCTGTCCCAGCAGCGTGAAGTCCACGTCGCCGGCGTCCAGGATCTCCGCCACGGAAACGGGGATTTTCTGGGCAAGGGGGAAATAGGAGGCCACACACCCCGTGAAATAGACCACCCGCGCACTTTCCTTCAAGAATCCGTGCTCCGGGGGTTCGCGCATATCCTCCACCCAATCCGCCCGCTCCTCGTTGTCCTCCGCGAACACATTGCGGCTCTCCTTGAGATTCTCACGGATCATCTCGATCTTTTTCGGACCCGCATCCGAGTGTACGAGATCCTGCCTCAAAGAGATCCACAGGTCCTTTAAATGAATCCCCAGGGGGCATACCTCCTGACAATTCCCACACAGAGTGCAACGAAAAACCGTTCTCCCGAATTCCTCAAGATCGGCCCTGGAGGGCTCCGATTTTCGGAGAAGTCTCTGAAGGAATCCTACCCGTCCCTTCAGGAGCTGCCTCAACCCCTTGATTCGATAAACACCGGAAAGCCTCCCATCTCCTGACGCAGCCACTGCGGGGCACACGTCGGCACAAACCCTGCAGTTCGTGCAGGCCTCCATCTGCAAAAGTTCGGCAACGCTATAGTCCCTGTTTCCCATGAAGCCTCGAGACCTTTGAAAAACCCGTGGGGGTCCCACCTTTCGGGGGGGGTCCCCGGTTTCGATTTGGATTATCCGATTTCCACCTCTGTCGGGACAGGCTGTCCCAGACCAGGATGGTTCGCGGGCAAGCCCGCTCCTACAGGACGGTCGGAACGATTTCTACAAGTTCCCGCCGGCTTTCCCCTAAACCCGGGCCACGTAGCCTATCGAAAGGCGGGAAACGTTCAGTTTTTCGTGTCCAAGTGCCTCATCTTTTCGATTTCGATTTCTTGGCCATGTAAATAATCCCCACCCAAAGGACGGGGCTTTGTCTTGGCCCCCTATAAGGGGGCAAGTTTGACTTATT
>CAYVUX010000313.1:0-2197 GCA_964455075.1 uncultured Desulfobacteraceae bacterium
GATGGCCCGAAGCTGAGATGGGAAAATGGGAAGTTATTTTTGAGTGTTCCCTTAGTGCGTTGGCCTGTCCACTTGCCTGGAAAAGCATAGCCGTGTGCACTCGATCAAGTGTGGTGGCCTCTTGTTCGCCCTGAAACTCAATATCACCGGGGTTCACAACTGCCTTGCGGCGTCTGCCACGTCGCCGAATCTTCACACGGTCCTCCTTAAGCTCAGGGAAAAGAACCTGTTGGAGGTTCTTATGCGGATCGTTTTCGACCCATGCAGCCACCGCATCTGCACCATCCTCACCGAAAAGCTGCCTTGCTCGCTCGGACACCGCCACAAGACGAACGGCCCCCTTCTTTGTCTCTATGACCCGGCCTTCCCACTTCGGTAGTTCGATCCCCAAGGGCTGGGCAGGTACAAGGGGTCGGGCAACGACAACATGTTGATTATTCAGCGGTTATGTGCCAAAAATAGGTGTTTTCATGCCCTATATGCGCCTTTTTCGGCCTCAAAAAGGCGCATATAGGGGGCGGCTTCCTCTCGGAGATGATACCCCTCGTCACCTTTGACGATATCTCTCCCTTTTGCCTTGAAGCCCAGTAGCGATTTCACTTTCTCAATAAATGCCTTGCTTCCAACGGCGATACTATCCGACCACTCACCTTGACGCCCTTTCCTTGCTTCCCCCAAGTATTCCTCGATCCATCCCCTGTGGCTGCTTTTCAGTTGATCGTAGGTTCCTACCCCAACAGCCCTTGCAGTCTCTCATAATCAATCAAAATGTTCTTCCTTCGGCGCTGCCGGCTTTTGGGCGCACGATCGGGATGTAGGCGCAAATCCCCGGGGGTCGGATATCTGCCGATACTCCCTTTGACCGGAAATCGGCTGGACTGAAGCGCGAGGACCGCTCGGCCGTTTCCCGTGCATGGAGAAGCACCCGTCATATCCCGTCTGAAAGGGGTTCTTGCGAGAAGACGAAATCCATTATCTTTCAACACGGTTTTTCCCCTGTTGTCAAGGGATTTTCCCGGAATCCGGCTCTGGCCTTCTCTCCGATGCACCGCCCCACGCGATTCCCGCACCTTACCCGCAGGCTCCAGCGGACCAACCGGGCAACAGCTGTACCCAGAGGATGCGAAAGGAAGGAAAAGGCAGGATGGGCTGTTCCATCCCCGGAGCCATGCAGGAGGATGCGCGGACATTTCCCTTGACAATCTCCCGCCCCCCTTCTCAAATGGAATCGTCCCGCCCTCCCGGGATTGCCTGGAGGTTCATCGAAAACCCGACCGAAATACGACCGGAGAAGAAACGGCATGAATCGGCACGAAAAAATCCGCGTGCCCCTCTCCCTTCGATTCAGGGACCTTGACGCCATGGGGCACGTGAATAACGCGGTGTTTTTCACCTACTTCGAAGAGGGCCGGAAGGCGTTCCTGCACCGTGTCCTGGGCCTCGTAAAACCTGCGGATTACTTTTTCATCATCGCCAGGATCGGCTGTGAGTTTCGTGCGGCCCTCACCCTGGAGGACTCGGCCGCGCTCGAGATCTGGATCGGCAAAATCGGCGAAAAGAGCTTCACATTCCGGTACAGGATCGTGGACGAGGACGATCCCTCCCGGGTCTTTGCCAGGGGCGAGTCGGTCCAGGTCTTCTTTGACTACCGGGCCGGCCGCAGCACGAAGGCCCCGGCCGGCTTCGCAGAGAAGGTCTCTTTGTACGTAGAGCCCCGGCATTCGAGTCCCTCTGCATGATACGCATACATTCGGCCGCCTTTGGAGCAGAAATGGCTCCACATCCAGAACACCTTCCTCACAAGATCCGCCTGAGCCTGAAGGTTGACAATCCGGCAGGCCTTTTATAAAGGTCAGGCGAACTGTCCAAAAATCCGCCGTGAACCTCACGAATGGGGGATTGGAGGCCCGCCATGCCCTTTGACCTGATCCGGTCCGGGGACTGGATCCCCTTGCTCCTTGTATTCGGTTCGGGATTCGCCCTCGGGCTCGCCGTCAGCCTGGTGCTCAGGCTCATCCATGCGAGGACGGCCCGGGACCTCGCCCAAGAGCTTTTTGAGGAAAGCGAGGAGCGTCGAAAAGAGAACGTGGAGGCGCTTACCGAGCAGATGAGCAGCCGGTTCGGGAATCTCTCGCTCCAGGCGCTCTCGCGGGCCACGGAGGAGTTCCTGAAACTGGCCGGCGACAGGCTGGCCTCG
>CAYVUX010000313.1:2207-5023 GCA_964455075.1 uncultured Desulfobacteraceae bacterium
GGGAGCTGGACACCAGGAAGGGCGAGATCGAGGAGCGAATCCGGGGAATGAACGTGGAGATCGAGAAGGTCTCGACCCTGGTCAAAGAGCTGGAAAAGGACCGCCAGCAGAAATTCGGGGAACTCACAAGCCAGATCCGGGCCTCCCGGGAACAGACCGAAGCCCTCATGCAGACGAGCAACGCCCTCCGGGAGGCCCTGGAGAGCGGCAAGGCAAGAGGCCAGTGGGGAGAGCGCATGGCCGAGGATGTCCTCCGGCTTGCCGGATTCGTCGAAAACGTGAATTATCTCAAACAGAAGTCCCTGGAAGGCGGCACCCGCCCGGATTTCACGTTCCTGCTGCCGAGGGAGCTCAGGCTGAACATGGACGTCAAGTTCCCTCTCGACAACTACATCCGGTATCTTGAAGCCGACTCGGATGTGGAAAGAACCGCCTACCGCAGCGCCTTTTTTCGGGACGTCAAAGCCAAGATCAGGGAAGTCACATCCCGCGAATACATCAACCCGGGGGAGAACACCCTCGACTATGTTCTTCTCTTTATTCCCAACGAGCAGATATACGCGTTCATTCACGAACAGGAAGGCGCGATCCTGGACACGGGCATAAAGGCCGGAGTGGTGCTCTGCTCTCCCCTGACCCTTTTCGCGGTGCTCGCGGTGATCCGCCAGGCCGTGGACAATTTCGCCATGGAGAAGACTTCCGGAGAGATCCTCTCGCTGCTTGGCACGTTCAAAAAGCATTGGGAAGCGTTTGTAGGCAAAATGGACACGCTGGGAAAACGCATCTCGGATGCCCAAAGGGAATACGAGGCCCTGGTCACCACACGGCGCAGGCAGCTCGAAAGGCAGCTGAACAAGGTGGAGGAACTGCGGACCTCGCGGCGGATTTCCGAAGGGACCGAACGAACGGAAGAGGAGCCCCAAACCGGGCCGACCTCTTCCGGCGGTAAACCGGAAGGCTAAAAGAGCTGCGGTGTGAGCAAAACGGAGCGCTTTTCGAATCGCCGGCAAAGGCTTGCGAAGCGAGGTCGCGAAAATATGAAAGCCATGGTTTTGGAGAAAATCACCCGGCTCGACAAGGACAAGAAGCCGCTCAGGGCGGCCGCCCTACCGGACCCCGAGCCGGGAAAAGGTGAGATCCTGGTCCGGGTGTCGGCCTGCGGGGTGTGCCACACGGAGCTTGACGAAATCGAGGGGAGAACGCCCCCGCCGGAATTTCCCGTGATTCCTGGGCACGAAATTGTGGGGACCGTGGCGGCCCGGGGACCCGGGGCGGAGCGGTTCCGGACGGGGGACCGCGTGGGCATCGGTTGGATTCACTCCTCCTGCGGGGTGTGCCGGTTTTGCCGGGAGGGAAATGACAACCTTTGCGAAGAATTCCTGGCCACGGGAAGAGACGCCAACGGGGGCTACGCAGAATACACCACAGTGCCCGAGCGCTTCGCCTTTCCGATCCCGGAGATTTTCTCCGACTCCGAGGCTGCTCCGCTTCTCTGCGCAGGCGCCATCGGCTACCGCTCCCTCCGGCTGGCCGGGATTCGGAACGGGCAGAACCTGGGGCTGACGGGGTTCGGGGCCTCGGGCCATCTGGTGCTCAAGATGGTCCGTCAGAGATACCCGGACACCCGCGTGTATGAGTTCGCCCGGAGTGAAAAGGAACGGGAATTCGCACGAGAGCTTGGAGCGGTCTGGGCCGGGGGCACGGAAGACGACGCGCCCGAAAAACTCCACGCGGTTATCGACACCACCCCGGCATGGAAACCCGTGGTGGAGGCGCTCAAGAACCTGCAGAGAAACGGACGGCTGGTGATCAACGCGATCCGCAAGGAAGAAGGCGACAAGGACTATCTTTTGAAGCTCGACTACCCATCGCACTTGTGGATGGAAAAAGAAATCAAGAGCGTGGCCAACGTAGCGGGCCGTGATATCGCCGAGTTTCTGGAGCTGGCGGCGGAGATTCCTCTCCGGCCCGACGTCCAGGAATTCCCGCTGGCGGAGGCCAACCGGGCCCTGACGGAACTCAAAGAAGGAAAGATCCGGGGCGCCAAGGTCTTAATGATCGCATAGCGCCCGGAAGCTGCCCGGAAAACGGAGGAAGCATCTCATGAAAGACGACCTGGCGGGCCATGACGCCCTGTCCCTGGGGGCTCTCGTCGCGAAAGGAGAGCTGCACCCCCTCGATCTGGTGGAGGTTGTCGTCAGGAGGATCGAACGGGTGAATCCCAAGCTCAATGCGGTGATTCATACCATGTACGACGAAGCCAGAGATCGTGCAAAAGATACGGACGCAATCCTCCGGAAAAAGCCGGATCCTCCGGGTCCTTTTCCTGCGGTGCCTTTTCTTCTCAAGGACTTGATTGCGGAATGCAAAGGGAGCTCTCTGAACGAGGGCTGCGCGGCGCTCAACGGGTATGTCTCCCGCCTGGACAGCGAGCTCGTGAGGCGCCAGAAGGCCTCGGGCCTGATCGTGTTGGGAAAGACCAACACGCCCGAGTTCGGGGCCCTCCCCACCACCGAATCGGCGCTTTTTGGAGCGACGGTCAATCCCTGGAACCCCAAACTCATGCCCGGCGGCTCGAGCGGGGGCTCTGCGGCCGCGGTGGCCGCGCGCATCGTTCCCATGGCTCACGGAAACGACACAGGAGGATCCCTGCGCGTTCCCGCCTCGGCGTGCGGCGTCTTCGGATTCAAGCCCACGCGCGGACGGAACCCGCTCGGCCCCCTGTTCGGGGATCTGATCAGCGGCCTGACCTCTGAACATGCGGTCTCCCTCACGGTCCGGGACTCGGCCGCTCTCCTCGACGCCACGTCGGGCCC
>CAYVUX010000314.1:0-540 GCA_964455075.1 uncultured Desulfobacteraceae bacterium
GGCCTACTACGCCCTATACCATGTCGGGCATTTGTCCCGGCAGGATGTTGTCCTGGTCCATTCTGCGGCCGGGGGCGTGGGAACGGCCCTGCTCCACCTGCTCCGTCTCAACGGCAATTTCTCGGTGGGCGTGGTGGGCCGGGCCGGCAAGATCCAATCCGCAAGAGATGCCGGCGCGTCCCGGGTCATCGACAAGAGCCGGTCGGATCTCTGGAAGGAGGCGGAAAAGATCCGCCCCGGAGGGTACGACCTCGTTCTCGATGCCAACGGGGTCTCCACGCTTCGGGATTCGTATCGGCATTTGAAGCCCGGAGGCCGCCTTCTCATATACGGCTTTGCTTCCATGTTCTCCGGATCGGGGCGAATCCACTGGCCGAAACTCATAAGAGACTATTTCCGCACCCCCCGGTTCAGCCCATTCGACCTGACCAGCGCAAACAAGACCGTAGCCGGATTCAATCTGATTTATCTCTTCGAAAAGGCGGCGCTTTTCCGAGGGATCATGGACACCCTTCTCAAAATGGATGAAGACGGATCGAT
>CAYVUX010000314.1:550-5016 GCA_964455075.1 uncultured Desulfobacteraceae bacterium
CGCCCATGCCGGTCTCGGAATTCCCGTTCGATGAAGTGGCAGAGGCCCACCGCGCCCTGGAGTCCGGATCCACGGTGGGGAAATTGGTCCTGGTGGTTTAGAAACCGGGGATCCGGCCGAAGGGCGGGGACTGAGCCACCCGTCAGGCTGCGAAGAAAAAGGGTTCTTCCGGAAAATGAGTACCTCTTAGAATACGGATCGCTCTTTAAGAGGGGAAATGTCCCGGTTTTCGCACTCTTTCTCTTTTTGGACTCCGGCTTTGAGACTGTGTCGCAATCTGGAAAAAACGTCATTCCGGACGACCGACGCGAAGCAAGGGAGATCCGGAATCTAGGAAAATGACATAGCATCGGGAACTTCTGGATCCCGGATCGCGCCCCGTTTCACGGGGCTTGGCCGGGATGACGAACTGCGACACAGCCTTCCTCCGCCGGAATGACGGTGGCGAACGGTCGCTGGATCCCGGCCTCAGAGAATGCGTCGCAATTCGAAAAAAACGTCATTCCGGACGACCGAAGCGAAGCAAGGGAGATCCGGAATTCAGAAAAAACAGCGCCACATCGTGAACTTCTGGATCCCGGATCGCCCCCTGTCCCGGACTCCGATCCGGGATGACGAACTGCGATACAGCCCGGCAAGCCGAAATCCTGAAAAAGCCGGTTTGTGCATCAACCTGCTGTATATACTCCGTTGAATCTCCGTTGTTTCGCATTTTACAACACTCGAACAGTCTGCTATTCTTCCTTGTTGAAAAGACGGCATGCTCACTACCTGTGAGGGCCTCTGCCGCCGGCGCGACTTTCCGCGTCGAAATATTCCTCCTCGGCGGCATCATGAGGTAAGATGGCGAATCCTCTGATTTCTCTAAAAATCCTCCTTGAGGCCTTGCTCACACAAGGGCTACTCTCTGACGAACAGGCCAAGGAAATCGCGAGGAAGGAAACCCGGCTCGTGTCGCGGGGAAAAGGCAGCGCTCAAGGCGCCCCCGGCGGGAAACATTCATCCTCCGAGGCCATGAGCGCGCTGTCCCTCATTGACGCCATCGCGTCCCTTAATATGATACGCGCCGATGACCCCCAAAGACCTCTTGACGAGGAGTCCATTTACCAGGCTCTCGCTCGGGAGTGGGGTTTCCGGTTCAGGAGGATCGATCCCCTCAAGCTGGAGCTCAACCTGGTAACAGGGACGATACCCCATTCCTTTGCAGCAAAGCACCTTGTCCTTCCCGTTGAAGTCCAAGACGGATGCATGACGGTGGCCACCCCGAATCCCTTCAATGAAGAGGTCTTTGAAGACATTGCCCGCGTATGCCATTTGAAGGTCATACCCGTCGTTACCCCCAAGAGCGACGTGGTAAGACTCCTGAACGAGTTTTTCGGATTCAAGCGCTCCATTGTGGCGGCGGAGAATCAATATGTGGCCCCTTCCGTGGATCTTGGCAATCTGGAGCAATATGTCCGATTGAAGCCCGAAGCAGAGCTCCCCGCCACCGACCAGCATATCGTCTATGCGGTCAACCATTTGCTCAACTACGCCTTTGATCAGCGGGCGAGCGACATCCACATCGAGCCCAAGCGGGACGTGAGCCTGGTGAGGATGAGGATCGACGGAGTGCTTCACACGGTGCATACACTGCCCAAGAGTGTCCACTCGGCCATCGTAAGCCGCATCAAGAACCTCTCTCGCCTCGACATGGCCGAAAAGCGAAAGCCCCAGGACGGCCGAATCAAAACGGACAAAGGGGGCGTCGAGGCCGAGATCAGGGTCTCCACGGTGCCGGTGGCGTTCGGGGAGAAGGTGGTTCTGCGGATCCTGGATCCGGACATCCTTTTTCAGGATCTGGACAAACTGGGGTTCACCCCGACCGACCTCAAACGGTATCGGGAATTCATTCACAAGCCCCAGGGCATGGTTCTGGTTTGCGGTCCGACGGGAAGCGGGAAATCCACTACACTCTATTCGACACTCAGGCATCTCTCGACCCCCATGGTCAACATCACGACCATCGAAGATCCCATCGAGATGGTATATACGGATTTCAACCAAATCGCCGTGCAGCCCGCTGTCGGGGTTACCTTTGACACCATACTCCGGAACGTCCTGAGGCAGGATCCGGATATTGTCATGATCGGGGAGATGCGAGACCGGGAGACCGCACAAAACGCGGTCCAAGCCGCCCTGACCGGGCACCTGGTCCTTTCCACCCTCCATACGAATGACGCGCCATCTGCAGTCACGAGGCTGCTCGACATGGGAATCCCGGCATTCCTGCTTCAGGCCACGTTGATCGGCGCCATGGCTCAGCGCCTGGTGAGGCAGATTTGCCCTTACTGCAAGGAGACCTACAGGGTGGAGGGATCCGAATTGGCCCGAATGGGCCTTGACTTTGGAGGAAAAGGACCCATCGAGCTTGCAAGGGGAAAAGGGTGCTTCAAATGCAGGGGGACGGGCTACCTGGGTCGAACCGGGATCTTCGAGGTCATGCCGTTTACCGAATCGATCAAAAAAGCGACCGTGGCTGAAACCGACCTCGAGGGGTTCCGCACCAAGGCGAGAAGAGAAGGAATGGTCAGCCTCCGGGAAAACGCCGTGGAAAAGCTGCTCACCGGGCAGACCACGGTGCAGGAGGTCCTGCGGGTCACGTGGGAGGAGGATTAGGGAATGCCCATGGGGCTTTCTCAATTTTGGCGGCCGTTCATCCCGTCATTCCGGACAACCGACGCGAAGCAAGGGAGATCCGGAATCCAGTAAAACGCCATCTTTTCGTGGACTTCTGGATCCCGGATCGCGGCCTGTCCCGGACTCCGATCCGGGATCCGGGATGACCAATTACAACACAGTCTCGGAGGCCGGAATCTAGCGACTGTGTGTTAACGTCATTCCGGCGGAGGCCGGAATCCAGGGTTGGATAGAAGGCCTGGGCCCCGGCTTTCGGCGGGGCGATGAAAAAAGGTATAGGTGATACGAGAGAGCAGCAATTCCATGCTTCTTCATTTGCGCATATCGAATTTTGCGATCATCAAACACCTGGAAATGACCCTGAGCGCGGGGCTCAACATCCTGAGCGGCGAGACCGGCGCTGGGAAATCCATTATTATCAATGCAGTCAATCTGATCCTGGGCGGAAGGGCCTCTTCGGACCTGATCCGGACCGGCTGTGAAGAAGCCGAGGTGGAGGCCCTTTTCTCCCTGCCGGAGAATCAAGCCCTTGAAAAGCTCCTGGCCGATTTCGGCATCTCTTTTGAGGGAGAGCTCCTGATTAAGCGCACCTTTCTCCGGGAAGGGAGAAACCGCATCTTTGTAAATGGGTCGATGGCTACCGTGCAGATGCTCTCCCGCCTGGGGGTCATGCTGATCAGCATCTCCGGTCAGCACGAGCACCAATTGCTCCTGAAACCCGACCGTCACCTGACCCTCCTGGACGATTTTGCCGGTCTTTCGGAAGAACGAGAGCAACTGGCCGAGGTCTATAGCAAGAGGAACGCCTTGGCCGACCAGATCCTCCAAATGAAGGAGGACATCCGGGCGATCGGCGAGCGAAGGGAGCTCGCCGCTTTTCAAATGGATGAGATTGAGAAAGCGGAACTCCGTTCCGGGGAAGAGGAGGCGCTTGCGGCGGAGAGGAGGCGGCTCCAGCACGCGGAAGAGCTCTCGGAAATCGTCCGAGAGGGATGCGACGTTCTCTACGAAGGTCACGAATCTCTAACGTCATCGCTTTCCCAGGTTGTCCGAAAGCTGGATAAGGCCGCGGAGATCGATGAGCGCATCGCCCCTTTCATAAAGACCCTTCAGGAGATCGGCACGAACCTCGAAGACGTATCCTTTTCCCTCCGTGATCTTCAGCAGGGCATCAACATGGACCCGCAGCGGCTTGAGCAGGTCCTCGAGAGACTGGAACTACTGAGTCGAATCAAGCGAAAATACGGGGGCACCGTAGCGGACGTACTCGAATTCAAGAGCAAGCTGGCCTCGGAAATGGACGACCTGGAAGAGAAAAAACACCGCCTGGCCGAAATGTCCGAACAACTCCAGGACCTGGAAAAGGATTTGATGGAGCGTGCTCTGGCCCTTTCCCGCAAGCGAAAAGAGGCGAGCAAACGGCTGGAAACCGCGGTGGAGGGGGAGCTTCGACTGCTCCACATGGACGGCACGCGGTTTCGGGTGCGGTTTGACGAGCCCCGGGTTGAGGCCGATCCGGGACACAACGAAGAGGTCTCCGGGATCGGTCCGGAGGGTCTCGACCGTGTGGAGTTTCTGATCGCCCCCAACGTAGGAGAGGATTTGCGGCCCCTTGCAAGGATCGCTTCAGGGGGGGAGCTCTCGCGGATCATGCTCGCCGTCAAGACCATTCTCGCCAGAACGGCGTCCGTGGAAACGCTGGTTTTCGACGAAGTGGACTCGGGTATCAGCGGGGCCACGGCCGAAGTGGTTGGAGAGAAACTCGGTTCCCTTGCCGGTTACCATCA
>CAYVUX010000315.1:0-5011 GCA_964455075.1 uncultured Desulfobacteraceae bacterium
GGACGACATAAAACCCGATGAAACCCTGGACTGTCGGGGGCTTAGTTGCCCGATGCCCATTTTAAAGACCAAGAAGACCATCGGGAAGATGAAGTCGGGGCAGGTAATCGAGATCCTTGGAACCGATCCCGGAACCAAGAACGATCTGCCGGCCTTTGCAAAGAGATCCGGGCACGAGTATCTCGGCGAAAAGGAAGACGAGGGATTTTTCCGTTTCTACCTCAAGGTCAAATAGAGACCTTTTTGAAAGCTCCGGTGTTCTCTGTTTCAGAATCAGGGCAGACCACCCGCCCCGATGAAACGAAGCACCGAAACGGACTGTCGCATTTCCAGGACGAGAATCCGAGTCGAGTCCCAAGAAAAACAAAATGGATGGGCGGAGGCCGCACAGAGGCCGGCCCGGAGCAGCCGGAAATCACTGTTGAAGAAGGAGTACTACATGGCGAAAACCTTAGGAGTTTTTGTGAGTTCCGACAAACATCTGGACAAAGTGATCGAGCTTTGCAAAGCGGCCAAAAATAAGGGGGTAGAGCTCACGATTTTTTTCACACATACGGGCACTCTCCTGACACAGGACCCTCGATTCGCTGAATTGGACGGATGGGCAAAACTGGCGATCTGCAACGTAGGCTTTGAAGACCACGGCCTCACCCCCCCGGTCGCCGGACTGGATGAGAAGGATTATGCGACCCAGGCCCGGCATGGGGAGATGCTGGAAGAGTGTGATCGCTACGTGTCATTTTAGGAGGGAAGCACACCATGGAAGACATCAGGCATGTTGCCTTTTTGATTCGGCGGAAAGAAGATCTTTGGGAAGGGTCTCGGTCCACCCTCGGCCTGGCTGTTGAAAATTTTTACTCCTACATGTTCGTGTTGGACGTGGAAGTGGACATGACAGAGGCCTACAAGGAGAATCTCGAATGGCTGGAGGATATGGAATGTGAGCACTTCTCCAACAACAAGGCCAACGCGGACAAGCACGGTTTCCAGTACATGAGTCTTGAGGAGATCGGGAAGAAACTCAGAGACATGGACCTCATTGTACCTTTTGGGAGCGCTACATGAAACTACTGCACATCCTGAAGACGGAACCGGACGCGACCACAAAAACGCTGATGGATATCCTTTCAGAAGAAAGGGAGACCACCGTATTTGAACTCTACAAAGAACCGGATTATGAAAAGCTGCTGAACCTGATTTTCGAGCACGACCGAACCATAACCTGGTGGTAAAAGCACTGCCGACACGCGGCATCACGGCTATCATCCCACAACAGTGCGGCTGGGGATCTTTTGTTCCGGGCCTATGGGTCCGCTCGGCAACAAGCCTTCTTTCCTCGAATTGCCAGGGGAGGGCGCCGATGGAGAACATTCGGTTTTACAGCGGTCTGAAGTACGGCATGGAGCTTCCACCACCCGAGGAACCCATCCAGGAGCTTCCACCACCAAAGCATGTCATCCTCCCCTTTTCAGACCGTCCCGGAATTTTCTGTCGCCCTCTGGTTGAGAAAGGTGAACTCGTCTTCAAAGGCGAGAAGATCGGGGAGGATCCTCACAATCGCATGGCCCCGGTGCACAGCCCGGTGTCCGGGCGGGTCAGCGATCTCCGAAGCTACCGCTTTGCCGAAGGCGGAAACACCCTCAGCATATTCATTGAATCGGACGGCCGCGACGCCTGGCGAAGCGAACATTCTCCGGTAGAGCAATATCTGGAGGCTTCACCCTCAAAGCTGATCCAGATGTTGAGAAATGCGGGGGTCCGCATTATTCCCTTCGAGATGCTCCCCGGCCGGGATCCGTCCGGCTTCGACGAGATCCCCGTTCGGCATTTTGTCATCAACGGCATCGGTCAGGGGTTCGTGGGTTCCATTTCCAGAAGACTGATTGTAGAGCGGTGCACCGATCTTCTGAAGGGCATCCGCCTGGTCCGGAACATCTTCCGGCCCGAAAAAATCCACCTTGCCATCAATGGCCAGCACCATGACGTCATCCAGGCCATTAAGGAAAGCGGGCTTCACGCCGAGGCGGAGGTCATGGAGTTGGACGTGTATTATCCGCTCGGACACCCCCATCTTCTCTTCAAGGCTATCTTCAACAAAGAGATCCCCTCCCCCGGAGGCAGGGCCATTGACATGGGAGTCCTCTTCTCCAGCGTGGACACTGTGATTCACGGACTGGAAGCCGTACTTTATGGCAAGCCCCTGATAGAACGCTATATTACCGTGTCCGGAGACGGGATCGCGGAACCCAAGAACCTCAAGGCTCTTATCGGGGCCCCTCTCAGCGACCTCATCGATTTCTGCGGCGGGTTCCGCGGGACGCCCGGACGCTTGGCCCTAGGGAGCCCTCTCGACGGCATGGCCCAGTTCGCCCTCGACCGGCCTGTGCTCAAGGATACACGCTGGCTATGGATTCAGCCGGCAGAGCAGGTCATCAAGGAAAAATACCGGGCCTGCATCAACTGCGGAGGCTGCGTGGACGTCTGTCCGGTGGGGTTGATGCCCAACTTTCTCGGAAAGTTCTGCGAATTCGGCAAGTATGACGAGGCTGCGGAGCAGTACGACCTCTTCACCTGCATCGATTGCGGTCTGTGCGCCTACGTGTGCCCGGCCAGAAGGCCGATGGTCCAATTCATCAATTACGGCAAACGAGAGATCACCCAGAGGGAAAAGGAACATGCAGCCCGCTGATTACCGTTTCTACGTCTCCTTCCCCCCCCACATTCTGGGAAAGAAGACCATCAAAGGCATCATGTACAACCGGTTGCTCGCCGTGGCTCCGGCCGTTGCCGCAGCAATCTATTACTTTCGCATGGACGCCTTCAAGGTGATGATTCTTTCCGTGCTGACGGCATTGGCGTGCGAGGCAGGGATGCAAAAATTCCTGAAGCGGGACATCACCATTGCAGATGGAAGCGCGGTGCTCACCGGCCTGTTGCTGGCCTTCCTCCTTTCCTCGGCCACTCCCTGGTGGATTGTTGTGGTCGGGGCCGCGACGGCGATTATCCTTGGAAAGCAGATTTTCGGCGGCCTTGGGAACAATCCGTTCTGCGACGCGCTTGTGGGCTGGCTCGTGCTGAGACTCTCCTGGCCGGAAAGAATTGCCTACTGGATGGAGCCTCACGGGGGAGATTTGCCCTTCCCTCCGCTCGAGATCTACAAATTCGACGGGCTCACCGCCTTTCAAGACTATTATTTTCAGCCGTTAAACCTTTTTCTGGGATGTCAGGCGGGGCCACTGGGAACCGTATTCATCGCAGGGCTCCTGGCTGGAGGACTTTATCTCCTCTTCCGCAGGGTGATCACATGGCACATTCCCGCAGGTTTTCTCGGCGCCGTGACCGTTTTCAGCGGCATACTGTGGCTTTACAACGGAGGAATGTACCTCAACCCCCTCTTTCACCTCCTCGGGGGAACGGCGGTTCTCGGAGCCTTTTTTCTGGCTACGGATCCAACCAGCTCGCCCGTGACTCGCTGGGGAAAACTCGCATTTGGTGTCCTCTGCGGCGTGCTCATCATCCTGATCAGAACTTGGGGCAAATATCCGGACGGCGTCGCCTTCGCCATTGTGCTGGGCAACGCCGGCGTTCCCCTCCTGAACAAGATCAGGCCCCGTCCCTATGGAAAGGAGAAGGAAGGTGCGTGAGATGGCCAAAATGATGGTCGTCTTGACGATCATCGCCTTGATTTCCGGAGGGGGCCTTGGATTTCTGGAAAGGTATACCCGGGAACCGATCGAGTACCAGAAACTAAAATTCGTCAAGGGTCCCGCGGTCCTGGCCGTGCTGTCCGGCTGTGAAAATGACCCGATCGGCGACTACAAGAAGGGGGTGACGGTGGCGGGAGAAGGAGACGAGGCGGTGAAAAAGACTCTCTTCCCTGCAAAAAAGGACGGCAGCGTATTTGCCGTGGCTTATGAGATTGCGGCCCAAGGATATCACGGCGATATGGGGTTTATGATCGGGGTGGAGATGAAAACGGGCCGGATCACGGGGTTGCGGGTCATGACGCACACCGAGACCCCCGGACTCGGTGCCCGTGCAACGGAGCCGGCATTCTACGAGCAGTTTGCGGGAGCAGGTCTGGACAATCTTGCCCTGGCGGACAAAGGGGGCAAGATCGACGCCATCAGCGGCGCCACCATTACGTCACAGGGAGTGGTAACCGGGGTCAGGGAGGGGCTCGAACTGTTCGAGCGCTCAAAAGAAAAAATTGAAAAAGCCCTTGAAGCGGGATAGAGCCCGCCAGGAAACTGTTTTGGGGATTTGAGAGTCTGCAACTTATGCCACCGCTTCGCGGTGACTCAGTCCCACTGTTTGGCGGTGGGTTCCCCGTCTCAGAAATAGATCCGCATTACGCGGAGCCGTTCCTGGTTGGAGACTAGGGAGGTGACATGTCCGTCTGGAAGGATTTCAGCAAGGGTTTCTGGAAAGACATCGCTCCATTTCGAATCGCCCTGGGCCTTTGTCCGGTTTTGGCTGTCACCACGGCCGCAGACAACGGACTCGGGATGGGGCTCGCCACAACCTTCGTATTGACATGCTCGAACACCCTGGTATCCGCCCTGAGGCAGGTCATACCCAGGAAGGTGCGCATCGCCTCCTACATTCTCATCATCGCCACTTTCGTGGTCACGGTGGAACTGGTCATGCAGGCCTACTTCTACAGGCTCTACCTCATTCTCGGGATTTTTATCCCTTTGATCGTGGTCAACTGCATCATCCTGGGGAGGGCCGAGGCTTTTGCGTCGAAACGTCCCGTCGTGAACTCCATTGCCGACGGCCTCGGGATCGGCCTGGGTTTTACGATCTCCCTGACCGTCCTGGGCGGGATCCGGGAGGTGTTGGGGAACGGGACCCTCTTCGGCCATGCTTTGTTTGGACCGGATTTCGCCCCGTTCGTCTTCATGGTGAAGCCTCCAGGCGCTTTTGTTTGCCTGGGACTGCTACTGGGTGTCATGAACATCATCGGCAGAGGAAGGGTCTAAGGGCTCACTCAAAAATAAATTCACAG
>CAYVUX010000316.1:0-5010 GCA_964455075.1 uncultured Desulfobacteraceae bacterium
CTCGTCCGCCGCTCTCACACCCTCCCAGCGGAGAGGTGGCTGCGGTGGCCGCCATTGACCCGGAAATCGCTCAGGAGGCGGTCGATCTTATTGAGGTGGAGTACGAGGAGCTCCCGGGCGTTTTCTCTCCCGAGGAAGCCCTTGAAGAGGCGGCTGTGATCATCCACGAGACGGATGCCAGGGGCCGGCCCAAAAAGGACAACCTTGTGCCCGTTCCATGGAAATTCACGGCCGGCGATGTGGAAAAGGCCAAACGGGAAGCCGCCTTTGTTGCGGAAAACCGGCTCGAAACTCCTCCGATCCAGCAGTCGTGCATGGGAACTGCGGGCTGTATCGCGGAGTTCGATCTCCAGAACAATCTGACCATCCATGCCAAGACCCAGATTCCGTTCCTGGCCCAGAACGACTTCAATCGGGCCCTGGTTGACATGGGGCTCAAGGGAAAGAACTCCCGGGTCATTGTCCCGACCCTCGGAGGGGCATTCGGGACAGGTCTCGACACGCACGGGTACGAATACATCGCCATCCTGCTGGCCTTTAAGACCGGAAGACCCGTTAAGATTGTCCTGAACCGCGAGGAAGAATTCATCAGCCTCTCTCCGAGACAGCCCACCAAGGCGCACATCCTCCAGGGCTGTGACGAGTCGGGCCGGCTGACCTTCCGCGAGGTGAGGATGCTCCTGGACAACGGAGCCTACACCTCATGGGGGGCCACGACCCCCAGCGTGATGATGCTGCCCATGTCCAGCCTGTACAGGGTGCCGAATGTCTTTTTCGAGGCCAAGTGTGTTTACACCAACAACACCTACTGCCAGGCGATGAGGGGTTACGGAAACCCGCAGGCGGCGTGGGCCATCGAGAGCAACATCGACGAGCTCGCAGAGGCTGCGGGCATCGATCCCCTGGAGTTTCGCATCAAGAACGCCAATATCCCCAACGACATCACCCCAATGGGCCTGAACATCACCACCTGCGGTCTGGAAGAATGCCTCAAAACCGTGGGCGACAGGCTCCATTGGAAGGAGAAGCGAGGCAAGGGAAAAACCAAGGCCAGGGGGGTGGGCCTGGCATCTCTTTTCCATGTGGGGGGCTCCGGAAGGGTTTACCGATCGGACGGCACCGGCATCATCATGAAGCTCGATGATTTCGGAAACGTCTCCGTTATTACCGGCGGGGTGGAAATGGGTCAGGGGTTTGACTCTGCTCTGGCCGTCAACGCCGCCGAAGCGTTAGGTGTGACCCCGGACAAGATCACGGTCATTTCGGGGGACACGGCCACCTGCCCCTGGGATGTGGGGACACACGCCAGCAGGGGAGCCTTTACTGCGGGAAATGCCGCGATCATGGCGGCCCGCAAGGCCAGAGACAAGATCTTCGAGCTGGCCGCAGAGCATTTCATGCCCCGGGTGCAGTACAATATGAAGAAGCGGCATAAAAGAGACCCGGAGTTTGAGATTCCCGATCTGGACTACGAAAGAGTCTGCGACCCGTCGGAATTCGAGCTCGCTGAGAACACGATCTTCCTCAAGGAAGAGCCGGACAACGCCCTTCTCCGAGTCAGTCTCGAGGACATCCTCAGGGAGGCCCACTACAAAGAACAGGGAACGATGATCGTCACAGAAGCGTTCTACGACCCCTGCAATCAGATGCTCGACATGAAGACCTGCCGGGGGAACCTCTCGGCGACCTACATCTTTGGAACCCAGGGCGCCGAGGTGGAAGTGGGCCTGGAGACCGGAAAGGTGAAGGTGCTCCAGGTTGCGGCGGCCCACGATGTCGGTCGCGTCATCAATAAGCAGACCATCAAAGGACAGATCTACGGAGCGGTTCTCCAGGGGCTGGGATACGCCCTATCCGAGGAGTACAAGTCGCAAAAGGGGAAAAACCTGAACCCGAATTTTCTGGACTACAAGATCTTTTCCGCCGCGGACGTGGACTTCCCCATTCACGTGGACTGCATTGAAACCATGGATGAGGAGGGACCTTTCGGCGCCAAAGGCGTGGGGGAGCCGGGGCTGGTGCCCACGGCGCCCGCTATTGCCAACGCCGTCTATGACGCCATCGGCGTTCGGATTACGAGCCTTCCCATTACCCCGGAGAAGATCCTCGCGGCGCTCAAGGCCAACCCATAGCCGGATCGAGAATGGAGGAACGTTATGGAGCACAAGAAGAAACTTTATCCCTCATGGTACAACCCGCTTCTCATTGCACCCTCCCGCCCCCTGCCTCGTGAAATGGCCGTCATCGGAGCGGGAACCATCGGCCCGGACATCGGCTACTATCTGAAGAGCGCAATGCCCGGCACTACCCTCTACCTGGTGGACGTGGTGGAGGATGCCCTCAAGAATGCGGAGAAAAGACTTTCCGGATATGCAAAGAAGGCCGTGGACAGGAAAAAGATGACCGAGGAAAAGGCCGGATCCGTCCTGGAAAACATCGAATACACGACCGACTACAGCCGAATCGAAAAGTGCGATCTGGTGATCGAAGCGGCCACCGAAAACATCGCTCTCAAGCAAAAGATTTTCCAGGGCGTGGAGGACATCGTGGGCGATGACGCCATCATCACGTCCAACACCAGTTCCATCCCCGCGGACAGGATCTTCAACAAGATGAAACGGCCCGAGAGAACCACCGTGACGCACTTCTTTGCGCCCGCGTGGAGAAGCCTGCCCGTGGAGGTCATCGCCTGGGAACAGGCGGACCCGAAAGTGGTGGAAGACCTGTTGTGGTTTTTCGCCGCAACCGGCAAAGCGCCCATGGTCACGGACAACGCCATTTGCTTCATGCTGGACCGCGTGTTCGACAACTGGTGCAACGAGGCGGCCTTTCTCCTGGATCACGCCACGGCAAGCCAGATCGACAAGGCAGCCGAGGAGTTCGTATTCGCAGGCCCGTTCTTTGTCCTGAACATGGCCAACGGAAACCCGATCATTATCGAAACCAACACGCTCCAGATGGAGGAAGGAGATCATTACCGGCCCGCATCCATTCTGGCCTCTGTGGACCGATGGCACACACACCGTCCCGGTTCGGCCGTTGACATCTCCGAAGACAGGGCTGCACGGATCAGGGACCGGATGCTGGGAATTCTTTTCAGCCAGTCCTTCGACATATTGGACCGCGGAATCGGGACCAAGCAAGACCTCAATTTCGGCTGTCAGATCGCTCTCGGCTTCCGAAAAGGGCCCCTGGACATCATGCGGGATCTCGGCGAGAGCGAAGTGCACCGCATTATGGAAAGGTTTCAGGAGGAACGGCCCGGCTTCCCCATGCCCTGGGAATCTTTCGGCTTTTACCAGGACTTCTGCCGGCATATCCTGGTGGATGACCTTGAGGGGGTCAAGGCGATCACCATACGAAGGCCGCAGGCCATGAACGCCCTAAACGACGAGGTCACCGGGGAGATCCTTTCCGTGCTCAAGCGGTATGCCGATGACCCGGAAGTGACCGGCTTCGTCATCACCGGCTACGGCAACGCCGCTTTTTCCGCGGGGGCCGATATCGGCAAGTTCCCGGAGATGCTCGGGGACAAGGAGGCTTCTTTCAAATATGCCCAAGACTGTGCACAGGTCCAGCGCTTCATCGACACGATGGACAAACCCGTCGTGGCCGCGGTCAACGGCATCGCTTTCGGCGGCGGGCTGGAAATCGCCATCCGCTGCCACAGCATGGTAGCCACCAAGAACGCCCGCTTCCAGTTTCCTGAAATCACCCTGGGCATCCTTCCAGGGCTCGGTGGATGCGTGGTTCCCTATCGGAAATGGCCGGCCGGCGCCGCGCTCTTCCACGATATGATCTGCCTGGCAAAGCTCATCAAGGCCCAGGAGGCGAAAGAAATCGGAATGGTTGCAAAGCTGGCGGACGACTACGCGGGGCTGATCCGGGAGGCGGTCGAGGAGGTGCGGAATCTCCACGGAAACATCCCGAGGATTTCGGATGGGAAGGTGGATATCCCGCGAATCAAGATCCCCGATCCACCCGCCGCGGGGAAGCAGCCCTTAAGCAAGGAGGCCGTTTCCATCACCGCGAAAACCGTGGAGAACGCCGCGGCCTCCGAAAGCTTTGAGAAGGCGCTTGATATCGGATACGAGGGATTCGGGAAAATCGCGTGCACGGACGCCGCCAAGGAGGGCATATCCGCCTTTCTCGAGAGGCGCCGACCGGAGTTCAAAAAGTAACAACCGGGCGGCAAAGGAAACCCTCGACCGGGGGTCGGGGGAAGCTTCATAGATACATCCGAGGAAAAAAACAGGCACCAGGAGACCTTTGAAAAATGCCGGATTTTGTCTCAAGGTCAAGGCGGGCGAGGAGCTTAACCGCAGGAATACATTGTAGTATTTCGAGAATTAGTGTCCGGGCCCAACGCCGACCTGTCCCGGCGAAGGCGGGGGATTGGGCAAAATAGGGGGTTTTGCGAAGGTCTCACCAGATCAACAAAGGAGGGCAAATACATGGCCAAGCAACTGTTTGAATGGGATTATTCCTCATACCCGGGGGCAAAGACCTATCCCCATCTCTTCACACCGATTGAGATTGGAAATCTACTTGTTCCCAACAGGATCAAGTACGCCGCGACAGAGGACAATTTCAACGATCACGAAGGGTATATCACCGACGCCGATGTTGCGTACATGCGCCGAAGGGCCGAGGGGGTTGTCGGCGGCCTGTGCTTTATGCAGGGGGTCTATATGGACGAGGCCCGCAAGGGGCAGGGCTATGTAGGCCAGGCCGCTTGCTGGGACGACAAGTACATTCCGGGTCTCAAAAAGATCGCCGACGCCATCCACAGCCAGAAGGCGATTGCCGGGTTCCAGCTTATGGACTGCGGGCGCGTAGGCGCCGTGGAGGTACCCGTCGGCCACGGGCCTTCCACCGTTCCCCAGCGGCTGCGGATCTTCAAACCCATGAAGGAGATGACCAAAGCCGAGGTGAAGGAAATGATCCAGCAGCATGTCGACGCGGCCCGAAGAGGCGTGGAGGCCGGCTTCGACGTGATGGAGATTTCCG
>CAYVUX010000317.1:0-5007 GCA_964455075.1 uncultured Desulfobacteraceae bacterium
GTCACGCCTTCGGAGCTTGTTCGCGGGCAAGCCCGCTCCTACAGGATGGTGGAGAAAAGAGAAAGAGGGATGCCCTTAAATTTCCAAGATGGATTCATTGCTCTTAGGCGATGTTCCCCAAGGCCGAACCCTTTGCTGCTTGGGAAGGAGGAAAGAAAAGAGAGCGACCCCTGCTGAAATCCTGCCAGTGCGCAATTCCCGCCGGGAACATTTCACAGGGCAGGTGCTCTTTGAGGGCAAACCCCATGCCGCCGCCGCAGCAAAAAGGTCTGGTCGTTTTCGGTGGTGGACTCTCCGTCGTTTGTGGGGCTTTCAAACAGTTCTGAGTGGTAAGGCTGCAAACGTCCTTCCTGTCCCGTCAACGACGGAATTTGCCAGCCTCACTTGACTCAAGGAATTGGAGGGAGTTTTCCCCCTGGGAGAGCAGGGATCCGGGCCGAGCCTTAATATGGGCCTTGCTCCAGATCGAGCGTTTTGATGACCTCATCCAGTGTACGGACCGCTCCCCGAAGCCTGCTGTAACTCAAAGCGAGACCGATAATCTCCGCCAGCAGGAGCAGCGAGTCCTTGTCCCTCTCAGAAATATCCCATCTCTCGTGGTGATAGAGTCTGAGACATCCCATGATTTTGTCCTGGAATACCAGCGGAAAGGAAAGAATGGAAACGATCCCCTCCTTCACGGCGTCATCGGGATACTGCACGCGCTCGTCGGATGTGACATCCGTGATGATAATGGGTTTCCCGACCAAGGTACATCCCAGGCTTTTTTCCGCGTCGACCGGGCCCTTGGCAAGATAGCGCGTGCTCAATCCGAAATCCGCCATCCTTTCGAGCTCCCCGCTGCCGCGGTTGAGGAGGAACAGGGAGCAGGCCTTGATTTCCAACGCCGCGACCAGCAGCTGGCACAGTTGGCCCGGGACAACCTCCAAATCGTCAGACTCGGAAACGGCTTTTGTGACGACCTTGAAAATGTCTATATCAATCCGGTCCTGCTGGTTCATGTCTGTCCTCCGAGAAGAGCGGATTTCCTGTTGAACCTGGGGACCCGCCCGAAGGGTGGGGCCTGCGTCACCCTTTAGGGTGCGCGGAAAAGGTCTTTTTCAAAAGGATACCTTGTGCAGCGTGGTCGAGTACGCCGCACAAGGGATCCCTCTGATTGGCGCGGGCCTGTCCCGTCGAAGGCGGGGCCTGTCCCGTCGAAGACGGGGGGTCGCGGAAAGCGGCCATTTCTGAATTGAAAATCAGGTTATAATACATATTTCCTTGTTCTTCAGTTTCGACAGCACCTCGTCGTGAATGTTTCGAAAGAAGGTGCGCGTCATTCCTCCCGGTTTTCGGCTCAGGATAACCGTGTCGTAGTCACCCTGATATACTTTATCCACGATTTCCGCCCCGATTCCTTTGTTTTTCGCTTTGTACACATAATCCAACTGTTCCTCAAGAAAACCATTGTCAATCAGATCCTGGCGTACCCTCTGGAGTTCTATCTCCTTTTCCCGGTGTTCCTTCCATATGGACGCCATAGTCGCTTTCAATCGACCCAGCGCCGGATTGTATCCGTTGATATCGGGAAGCGGCGCATATACGTGGAACAGGGTAACCTTGGATCTTTTCTCACCGGCATAATTGCGGATGACATGGTGCAGGGCCTTCTCATCGTAGTCGGTGAAGTTAAAAGGAACCAGTATTCTCTTTCCGGCCATGGCTTACTCCTTACATTGCGGGCACTGTTCCATCTTGTAAACACGGAAAAACCACGAAGGCCCTTGAAAAACGCTCCCACTTTCTTTGTACCCCAAAACGTGGCCCAGCGGGACGTTTCTCGGGCAAGCCCGCTCTTACAGGAGATTGAGAGGTTCAAGCCTCCAAATATCCAGCATACTCCTGCGGTTGACCCCGCCCGCCAGGGCGAGTCGCCTTCCTTGACTTTGAGATCAAAGGCCTGCGCAACAATCCATTCTGACTGACCGGCGAACACATCTCCCGCAGAGCGGAAGATTTTGAAACAAGATGGGACTCACTTGTTGATCCGTGCCTGGAACCGCTTCTAAGGATTTGTCTGCATTATTCAAGAGTCCTTTGTATTCGTGAGCAGGCATCTCAAGAACAAAAGCGTCTCTGTTGCCGGTTTCTATGGGGTGCTTTCCCACCGCTCAAAGCCGGGGCTGAGCGGTGGCTCCAGGCGGCCGGAGTCCAAGCCCTTGGGGCGGGTTGCTCATGGGTTCACGCAGGCCGATGCACAATCCGAAAAATCCGGGCTAGATCTCGCCCTCTGGGATCACATGGCTTAAGACCTTACAAGACTTGCAGATCTCAATTTTCTCCTTCCAGTTCTTGAGGGGCTTCCCTCCACAAATGGTCCCATTGATAAACCAGCAAAGATTTCCCGTTCGGAATTCCCAGGCAGGACAAGAACTTCTTCTTTCTTCAGGGCAATAGTTTATCTCCCAGCAAGGCGTCCCGTCTCCATCGCCTCCCGGATTCCCCCTGGAGAGAAGGAAATAAACCTGCCTTTCCACATGCACAGGGATCGTGCGCCATCCCTGTTCGTAACTGTGGACCGCCTTGATGGACGTTCCCAGAAGCTCCGCCATCTCTCTCTGCGTCTTCTGAAGACATTTCCTGAAGCGGGAGAATTCGGCCTTTTCCATGATTTCTTCCTACTCCCGAAAGCGTTGACTGGCACGGGCTTATCCTTTATGCGACAGCGTGGTACAAATGTCAACCTCATTTGCACCGTGGGGTCGAATTTCTCTGTCCCCGGAGTTCAGGAGGGGCTATTCCCGAACCCGAATCCGCCTCAGGCAAAGGGCCTCCTTTGCCTGAGACCAACCGGAGCTTGTTCCAAGGCCTCGCAATGCATGCCGCCTGAGAGAGGCAGAAAAACGGAGGGATCGTGATCTTTGGCGGGAAACGTCTATTTTCCGCTTTTCTTGAATTGCTTGTGGATAAATCTTATGAAGTCGTTGGTGAAGCGAACATCCATGACCCAGAGATGATACTGCCTTGTTGAAGGAATCTTTTGATCATAAACATAGGCCTCCGGGTAGATGAGAACGGGAACCTTTCTCGTCTGATACCCCGATGCAAGAAGTCCTACGGATTGTGACAGGAGCTTGTAAGAACATTTGGCCGGGTTGATGACGAAAACTTTGATCGCATTCAACAGCTCGGAGAGGTTCATGCCAGGCTCCGAATGGTCTACAACAAAGACCGCACTGAGTTCTCCGGTCACTGTGAGAGCATAAGCCCGCCACCTTCTCTGAAGTCCGAGGGAGGAGAACATGTGTTCCAGAGCCTCCCCGCTGGAACTCTGATGCCGTAGCCCGAGCACCTTCAAAAAAAGACCTCCGGACTTATCGCTGTAGAAGCACGACAAATCCCAGAAATGCGCCTTGGACAACCTCTGAATCGTGGCTTCGTACGGAAGCTGAATCTCCGTTCCCGATGTGGGATAGTGGTGACAGTAAAACAAGTCGGTGGAGCAGGCCTTCGGATCGTTCATCTCATCGGCAAATGCCCTGAAAAGCCTTTCCGACAGGCTGTTCCCCGGACGAAAATAGGTCATCACATAGTCGGTTTGCGCGGAGGGAAACCGATGGATGTCCTTCAGGTACATAAGAACTTGCTTCAACACATTGAACCCGGCTCTCTGGGTTTCGGGAGGCATGGCCGCATGGTGATGGATCATCCAGGTCCGTTCGTAAGCCCTCAACGTGGAGACATGGCCGTAGATTTTGCCGTTTCGCCTATAGGTGAAGTGCTTCGCCACATCGGTATCGTCTTGGTAGAGCTTCCCGCAAGTCTTCATGAAGCTCTTTCGGTAGGGTTCGATGCGGCGATATTTTTCGGGATACAAGAGACCCGAATCAAAGAAAAATTCCCAAAGGGAATCCATGTCAATCTCACTCGAAATATACGAATGAGGATCAAGGGAATTGGCCAGGATGCTCGTCAGACGGCTGTATGTATTCACGTCCATATCCAGAATAGCCAGTCCCCATCGTACTTCTCCTTCTTTGTCACTCTGCCGATACAGTACCTGCGCAGAGCACTTCAGCCTCAATGTGGCGGAAAAACATATGGTCAGCTCGGGGATAATCATCCCTTGAATGAGGATCCCCTCGTCGCTGCTTTCTCGAACAGCAAAGCCGGAGGTGGAGATATCCAAAATTTCAAGCTTGACCCTGCGCCCAATTAGAGGATGATGGAAGTCGACGGTTGGGGGAGGCGTCAGCTTCTGCCTGATATTCCTCAGCTCCCTCTTCTTAAAGCGCTTAACCGTCTGCTCGTCAGGGGAAAGCACCACCTCCACGCCCTTGAAGTTCTCATGCTGTCGAATGTATTGGCAAACCCCGGAAAACAGGACGCGCTCGTTTTTTCGGAGTTCCAGCATGGCTTGTTCTTCGGTGTTGAACCATTTGAATGTACCGGCCTGCTCAGGCTTCACGCGGATGCGGAAACCTCCCAGGCTCATATCCAACAGTTCGCCTGCGGCCAAAAACCCGCTTTGGCTCAACTCGGCCACCACACCTTTGCAAGCGAAACGCTTTGCCTTCCTCTCTCCAATGAGATAACACGCTTCAGGCATTTCGATTGAAAATCCCTTATAGTCCACTTTCTTGGTTTTCACCGGTACCAGGATCAGGGCCTTATTGCAGGTGACGAGCAAATTGACGATCTTGAGGTTTTTTAAGGAAACATCCTGCCGATTGTCTTCGCACCAGCGAAAGGCCAGTTGGGAGTCCCCCTTGCTGGGCTCGGGACAGACTTTCGCCACTACCGTGTCGGTATATTGGGGATGGCTAAGCTGCGCGAGCACATAGCCGTCCGAAAAATGGATATAGTTGAGTGTGTTCACCAATGTACGATTTCCGACGGGTTTTGCATTCTTCATCGCCTGCAGCAGATCTCGATGCTCGAAAACCAGCGGGGTTCGGCCGTTGCCGTTGTCGGAATTGAAGGCGTCCACGTCCGCAGGCATGTCTTCCAACGGCTCGCTGCCAT
>CAYVUX010000318.1:0-5000 GCA_964455075.1 uncultured Desulfobacteraceae bacterium
CGTGATCTTCACCGGCTCACCTATGAAGCCGGAGTCCGGGAGGCCGACCCTTACCCATGGCCGCTTTTCTTGAGGGTCGCACAGCCGGCATTGACGCCCCCCATTCTTTTGCCCTTTTTCCCAGACCTGAGACGCCCCATCGATTTCCTCATCGTCAATGGAATGGACCGGGAGCCCGGGTTGTCTTTGCGCAGAAGCGTCCTCGCATCGAGGCACGAAGAGGTCCTGGAAGGGATAGGAATTGTGAAGAAACTCTCGGCGGCCCGCAAGACCGTCCTGGCTGTAGCGAAGGATCAAAAGTTCGCGCCGAGAGCCGAGACCATGCTCACCAGGAGCGGCGTGGAGATCGTGAGGTGCCCCGACAGGTATCCTCTCTCGCTTGAGCCCCTCCTTGTTCAATTCATCACGGGACGCGAAGTGCCGCAGCCGGGGGGCAACTCCCGTGCGGTGGGGGCGGCCGTCTTGGACGTGGTGACCGTGATGAGGCTCTTCGAATCCCTTAATGAGGGCATTCCATCCGTGCATACGCTTTTTCAATTCAGCTCCAATGAAGGGGCGGAAGACGCCTATGTTCGCCTGCGTGAAGGGACGTTGTTGAGCGAACTTCTGGAACATTCCCATCCCAAAGCGTCCGCCGCGGCCAAGGTCATCCTGGGAGGGGTGCTCCAGGGTCATGCCCAGCACAGCACGGACGTACCTCTTCTTCAGAGCCTGGACTCCGTCCTCATCCAAGGCGAGACGTCCCTGTCTCATTTTGAAAACGAGCCGTGCATCAATTGCGGATACTGCGTTCGCTCATGTCCGATGAACCTCATGCCCAATGAGCTCTCGAAATTCTGTGAATACGGGCAGTTTCGACAGGCTCAACAAAACTACATCTCCCACTGCATCGAGTGCGGCATCTGTGCCTACGTCTGCCCGGTGCGGCGACCCATGGTCCATTTGTTCCGTTTCGGCAAACAGGAATTAGCGCGGGAGGAATCATGAAGCACCCAGGACTCCGCGTTTCCGTTTCTCCGCATATACACTCCGGCAACTCGGTCTGGAAGATCACACGCGACATCCTCCTCGGGCTTGTCCCGGTGCTTTTCGCGGCCTGGTTCTTTTTTGGATGGAAAGCCCTTGAGATCGTGGCCGTCTGCGCTGCAGCAGCGGTCGCCGCCGAGTATCTCTGGCAGAAGATGATGGGGCAGACCGTCCGGATTCGGGACGGAAGCGCACTTCTCACGGGCATCCTGCTGGGGCTCGTGCTTTCCACCTTGACACCCTGGTGGCTCCCCCCGCTGGGGGCTATTGTGGCCGTCATCGCGGGCAAGCACCTGTTCGGGGGGTTGGGCAACCATCCGTTCAATGCCACCCTGGTCGGTTGGGCCTTTGTCCAGGTTTCCTACAGCTCCCTGATGAGCGAAGCGCCCTTCCCCGAGCCGCAATTTCTGATGGAACCCACGGGTTACCTTGCCTACTCACCCCTTTTCACCCTGAGGGACAGCGGCGTAGGAGGGATTGAATATGTCCCCTGGATGGATTTCATCTGGGGCAACGTGCCCGGCCTGATCGGTACCGTGTCCGTCCTGGCTGTGGTGATCGGCGGAGCATACCTCCTCTTTCGCCGGGTCATCACGTGGCACATTCCCCTGTCCTTTGTCCTGTCGGCATGGATTTTCGCGTTTGTGTTCTGGAAAATCGATCCGGAGATATACGCGAATCCCACGTTTCACATCCTTTCCGGGTGGATTATGCTGGGAGCATTCTTCCTGGCTCCCGAGAAGGGAACGGCCCCGGTCACAGCGCCCGGCATGATCCTCTACGGGATCGGCTGCGGCGTCATCACCATGATCATCCGGCTATGGGGCTCTTACATTGAGGGGGTGCCCTTTGCCATTCTGCTGATGAACGCCGTGACCCCCCTGCTGGACCGGGTAAGGCCCAAAGTTATTGGGAGGATAAAAGAACTTGCGTGATCTGATTCGAATGGTCGTTATATTGACGGCGATTTGCGGCGTATCGGCCCTGGTGCTCTCCTACGCCAATTACGCGACCAAGTCCCAGCGAGAGTATCAAATCCTGAAATACGTGAAGGAACCCTCTATCAAGGCCGTATTAAGCGGCTATGAAAACGACCCCATCAAAGACCGGGTGGTCATGGAGGTTCCGTCGAAAGAGGGCGAAGAACCCCAGTCCAGGAACATCTTCCTGGCCAGGAAAGGCGACCGTCTCGTCTCCGTCGCCTACGGGACCAGTGCCCAGGGCTACCACGGGGTAATCGAGGTGATGGTCGGGATCAGCATGGAAGGGACATTGACGGGTGTCAGCGTTATGACCCACACCGAAACGCCGGGGCTGGGAGCACGTGTGGTGGAATCCGAATTCACCAACCAGTTTGAAGGCTTGGGCCTCTCCCCGAAGCTTCAAATCTCGGGGGAGGGAGGAGTCATTGATTCGGTAAGCGGGGCGACCATCTCGAGCAAAGGGGTGATCAAAGCCGTAAGGCGGGCCCTCGAGCTTTTCCCGAAAGTCAAGCAGGAGGTCTCTTAGCGCCATGAGCACCGCAAAGGAATTCACAAAGGGCCTATGGAACGAAATTCCTCCGTTTCGGCTGGTCCTCGGACTCTGCCCCACCCTCGCGGTGACCACGGCCGCGAAAAACGGGCTGGGCATGGGGCTGGCGACCACATTTGTTCTCGTATGCTCCAACATTCTCATCTCCATATTGAGAAACACGATCCCGAAAAAGGTCCGAATCGCAGCCTTTATCGTCGTAATCGCCTCCTTCGTGGTTATCGTGGAATTGTTGATGCAGGCCTATTTTTATCCGCTTTACAAAATCCTGGGGATTTTCATCCCCCTGATCGTGGTAAACTGCATTATCCTGGGCCGGGCGGAGGCATTTGCATCCAAAAACCCCATAGTTCCATCCATCGCGGACGGACTCGGGATGGGTTTGGGTTTCACCTTGTCGCTCACTTTTCTCGGCGCGGTCCGCGAGGTTATCGGCAACGGAACCCTTTTCGGGGCCTCGATCATGTGGGATTCTTATGAACCTTTTTCAGCGATGGTCAAGGCTCCGGGGGCATTCCTCTGCCTGGGTCTGATCCTGGCGGTCATGAACTGGATGAGCGTGCGCCAGAGGCAGCGGCAGGGATAGCGGGCTGCCGGACTGCTGTCTTGTTGGAGTGGAAGAATCTTGAATAAGGAATGGAAAAGCCATGTCTGAGTACTTGCTTTTGATTGTAGGCGCCGTCTTCGTGAACAATATTGTCCTGGCGCGATACCTCGGGCAATGCCCTTTCTTGGGGGTGTCCACACGGCTGGATACAGCCATTGGAATGAGCATGGCCGTTTTGTTCGTGATCACCCTGGCCAGTGGGGCTACCTGGATCGTGCAGACCTATATTCTGATTCCCCACGGTCTGGAGTACCTGCAGACCATTGCTTTTATCCTGATTATCGCCACGCTGGTCCAACTGGTGGAGATGTTCCTCCAGAAATCGGTCCCCGCCCTGTACCGGGCATTAGGAATTTTTCTCCCCCTCATCACGACCAACTGTGCCGTCCTCGGAACAGCCGTTATCGCGGTCCAGAGCGAATTCGGATTTCTAAAGACGCTCGTTTTCGCGTTCGCGTCAAGCGTCGGATACGGCTTGGCCCTGGTGCTTCTCACAGGCATCCGGGAAAGGCTCGCCCTGAGCCCCGTGCCCATTCACCTCAGGGGCACCTCTGTGGGCCTCATAACGGCCGGAATACTTGCACTGGCATTCCTCGGATTTGCAGGAATGGTTCAGTAGGACAGGGAGTTTTGGAAAATGCTTACAGCATTTATCGCTATCGGAGGTATTGGTCTCGTTGCCGGACTCGGGCTCGCGGTTGCCTCCAAGCTCTTTTATGTGTACGTGGACCCGAAAATCATTGCGGTGGAGGAAGCCTTGCCCGGGGCCAACTGCGGGGGTTGCGGATACCCTGGGTGCAGCGGCGCGGCCAGCGCCATCGTCAGGGGAGTCGCCCCTCCGAACATATGCGTGGGCGGGGGGTCTGATGTGCATGTGAAGGTAGCCGCCATCCTGGGCGTCCAGGTGGCCGAACGGGAGCCGGAAATCGCCCGCCCGGGTTGCACCTACGGTCTCCAAGATGCGGACCTGAAATATGTCTATGACGGGGTCAATGACTGCAGAGCGGCGATCCTGCTGGACGGCGGCTCCAAGGTCTGCCCGATCGGCTGCATCGGACTCGGAACCTGCGTGCGGGCGGGTCCTTTCGGGGCGCTTTCCATGGGAGAGGACAATCTGCCTGTGGTAAACCCGGCCCTCTGCACAGGCTGCGGAACGTGCGAACGGATTTGTCCCAAAAATATCATCACTCTTACCTCCAATTCCAGGCGCATACAGGACGAGTACACCACGGATCAGTGCTCGGCCCCTTGTGCGAGGGCGTGCCCTGCAGGCATACGGATCCCAGAGTACATCCGTCGAATCGCCCAGGGGGATCCCCTGGATGCCGTGAAAGTCATCAAGGAAACGAATCCCTTTCCCGCGGTTTGCGGAAGAGTCTGCGTGCATCCCTGCGAACTCCAGTGCAGGCGAAATCTCGTGGATCAAGCGGTGGCCGTTAATCCTTTAAAACGGTTCGCGTCAGACAAAGAGATGGCCTCCGGGCAAAGAGTTCAGATTCCCAGGGCCCCTGCGTCAGGAAAGCGCATGGCCGTTGTGGGAGGCGGGGTGGAGGGTCTCTCTGCGGGGTATTTCTTAAACCGGCTCGGTCATGATGCGGTGGTATACGAGGCTTCCTCGGAGCTCGGCGGGGTACTTCGGGTGGGGATTCCTGAGAATCGTCTTCCCCGGAAGGTCCTGGATTGGGACATCCAGGGCATCCTGGAAGCCGGGGTGGAGGCCGTCACCGAAAGCGCCCTGGGCCGGGACTTCTCCGTGCCGGGTCTTCTTGAGAGCGGATTTTCCGCGGTCTTCGTGGCCACCGGCGGCGGAGACAACCGCCTGATCCTTCAAGGT
>CAYVUX010000319.1:0-1071 GCA_964455075.1 uncultured Desulfobacteraceae bacterium
AGACAGGGGCCACCAGAGACCTCGAAAGGAAATAGAAGATCAACCCGGCCAGGCACGCAAGACCCGCAGAAAGCCAAATGAACCGGGTTTTCATGGTATTCAGGATCTGGTCCATGCCTTCCAGGCTGTACCGGATCCGGACCTTCCCGATGACGCTCCGGCTTTCCGGACCCCCTTTCGCCGACCGGAACGCCATGATCTCATCGCGCGATTCTTTAAGAAATACGGAGCTTTCGGTGCCGGCCCAGGGACCTGAAAACTCCTTGGAGACCCGGGCGAGTTCTTCCCCTCGAGCATTGAGTATGGCCACGCCGATCACGTCCTGCTCCGAAAGGAGATTCGTTGCCAGCCTCTTGAGCATGGTGCGGTCGTCGATCAAGACACCCAGTTCGGCGTTCAGCGCAAGGTATTTGGCCAGAAACGACATGCGATCCTCGAATCGTGTTTGTACAAACCGGTGGCTGATCCGCGCCCCCATGTACCCGACGGCGAAGGTGGTCGCGCAAATCAAGAGAAATACCGCCAAAAGGAGGCGAAAATGAAAGCCGATATTCTTCTTCATGGTCCAAGCACGAGCGGCGAAGCCATCTCGTCGGGAAGTGCCATGCCGATATTCGCGAACACCCGGGCATTTACCCATGCTTCGAACACGGGGGAGACCTGACGGCACGGCCCGCCCGAGAGCGCCCTGATCGCTTCACGCGCACACTGCCTTCCCAATTCCCGGTAATCGAACACAAATGCCAGTGCGCACCCGCTCTCGTAGAAGAACCGGTTGTATCCGATGACCGGCACCTCCCTGTAGAGGGCCTCTTTGATCATGTACTGGACCAGGGTCTCCGATATCACGGTGCTGTCCGGAATGAGCCAGAGCGCGTCCATTTCGCCCCAGTGATCCTGCAGAACATCGGGGATATTTTTTCTTTCGGAGACTTCCAGAGGCAGGAGTTCCCGGTTCAGCGCAGCAGCTTCCGCCTGCGCCGAGTCAAAAAACTCCGCATTGAGGCTGGGATCAAAAAGGACGCCGACCCTCGGACAAGCGGGAAGGGCGCGGGAGATCAGGTCCATCTG
>CAYVUX010000319.1:1081-4982 GCA_964455075.1 uncultured Desulfobacteraceae bacterium
GGTGATATCGGCCATCATGCGTCCGCCCTCGGCGAACACGACCATGCCGAAATGCGCCGGCGGGTCCGGCGAGTAGGTCAAGTTGTCGGCGGTCCAGCTCTGGATCTTGGCCGGGATGTTCAACGGGACTCCGCATGGTTCGGGGGCGCGGGGAAGAACCCGGTCCGGATTGAGCACCATAGTGAAAAGCCGGATCGCTTGTTCCCCCGGCACTTCCGACCACATGAACCGGGCCGCGCCTGGCCCGACCCCGATCATCACATCAACGGTTTTTTCCAGAAGTTCCCGGGAAAGAAGTGCCCGGCTTTTTCCCTGGAAATCCTCCAGGGAATGCACTTGCACCTCCGCGCCGATCCCCTCCTTGAGGCCCAGGCTCAGCCCTTCCGCAGCTTCTATGTAAGGGCGTATCTCCTGAGAAATCAAGACGGCCGCCCTCTTCGGAGCTTCTTCCTGGGCGTCGCACGGGATCCCCAAACAGATAAGGACCCAACAAAAAAGCACCGCCCCCGCAAGACAACGCAGCAAGACTCTGACGGGGCCGTTCATGGCATGTACTGCATCCAAGACGACTTGAACTCCGGGCGAGACCTTTGCAAAACGCTCCCTTTTGCCCAATCTCAGCGTCATGCTCGAATTTCAATCCTCGAAATATTCCGCATATTCCTGCGGTTGAAATCCTCGCTTTCCTTGACCTTGGACAAAATTGAACATTTTTCAAAGGTCTCCGGGCGGCCGGGTGCGATCTTTGAAAAACCCCCTTTTTTGTCCAATCCCCCATTTTCGTCGGGACAGGCCCCGTCTTCGTCGGGACAGGTCGGCGTTGGGCTCGGATCTTAATCCTCGAAATACTACTTGTATTCCTGTGGTTAATCCCCTCGCCCGCCTCGATCTTGAAACAAAACCAAGGATTTCTCAAAGACCTCCGGTTGGGGAAAGGAAAAGATGAAAGCTTTGCATAACCCCATTCTTGACGAAATTTATTACTAGATCCAAGAACTTGTGAATGGCACTGTTCCCCCGTTCCTTGGTTTAACCGGGAAATGCATTGCATCCGGGTCCTCAGGAGGACTGGATGCCGGATCGGGGTCCGGCATGACGGTTGTTACACTTTGCGGAGCTACCAGTCGAAACTTGCTCGGGTTCTGCAAAGGTCTCAAGATGAAACCTTCCGTGGGGCTCGCGACGAAAGGTCGGGGGTCTATTGCCTCAACCTCTCAAAACTCTCCAGCGCGTTCTTGACCTTGTCCTTGAACTCCCCGGTCGCCTCCTCCACGTCTTCCAGGCTGACAATGACTCTGGGCGTGATAAGGATGATCAACTCCTTTTTATTCACCCTTTCCACGGTTCTCCCCGCCAGGAGTCGAAGGATCGGCATATCAATCAGGCACGGGGTTCCTTCGATGGAATCATCGGCCTTGTCGGAGACAATGCCCCCGATGGCCAGGGTCTGACCGTGCTTGACCGTCAACGTCGTGGTGGCCGTGCGCTTGAAGAAGGCCGGGTAATCCACCCCGGCGACGCGCACGTCGTTGTCCTTTTTCTCGCTCACTTCGAGATTGATATCCATGGTGACCAGGCCCCGTTCGTTGATGTGCGGGGTCACGGATAACAGCACGCCGGTGTCTCGATACTGGATCGTGGTCTCCGTCACCGATTCCTCGGTGGCATACCGGTACTGGGAACTCGCCACGGGGATTTCGTCGGAGATGTCGATCTTGGCCTCCTTGTTGTCGGAGGCAAGTACATGGGGGGACGAAAGCAGATTCACCCTGCCCTTGGACGCCAGAGCTTCCAATTCCACGTGCCACTTGTCTCCCACGCCGATCGCATACTGCAGACCGTTCTGGCCGAGGCTCAGTCCATAGCTGCTGCGCAAACCTTCCACCGCGGTTCCGAACCCCCATTTCACGCCGAGCTGTGTCGCCGTGTCCAGGTTAACCTCCGCGATGGTGGCGTCGATCAGGACCTGCCGGGGGAGGATGTCAAGCCGGGAGAGAATGTCCTGGATGATCCGAAAGTCTGAAGGGATAGCCTCGATGATCAGGGCGTTTCTCACCTCGTCCGCCGTGATCTTCACTTCCTCCTTGAGCGTTCCTGAACCGCTTTCCTCGCCCCCGGCCCCCGGGGCCTTTGCGGCCGGCTGCGCGGACTCCTTCTTCTCCTTCTCCGCCTCTTTCCGCCTCAGATAGTCCTGGGAAAGGGGATTCCGGGAAAAGCCGCCCGCGTCGGCATCCTTTGAAACCCCGGATGCCCCCCCCGCTTGATCGGAGCGCTTCTCAAAGACCTGTTTGAGGATGTCCGCAAGGTCTTTGGCTTTGCCGTTTTTCACATAGTACACGTAGATCCGGGGAGACGCCTCTTCACCCGCCACATCAAGCTGCCGGATGAAGGCCTCCACCTTTTGAAATGCTTCGGGCTTCGTGCTGAAGACAAGCAGCCGGTTCAGGCGCTCGATCCCCACAAACTTGACTTCGTCTTTGCCCGCGGCGCCGTAGGCCGCAAAGACATCCGTGAGGATTTTCGCCATCTCCTCCGCATCCATGTTCAATAGAGGGTACACGCGGTGATGAATCCTTCCCAACGTGTCCACATCGAAGACGTCCACCAGCCCCAGGATCTTGCCCATGTTCACGCCTTTGTCCACCACCACCAGCGTGTTGGAATCATCGTGGGAAATGATGGTCCCTTCGGAGGAGATGAAGGGCGTGAGCAACTTGCTCATTTCCTGCGCCGAGATGTACTGAAGAGGGACGATCTGAATCACCATCCTCTCCTCGGGGACAGCGGTTTCCCCCTCCCGGCCGATCCGGGAACCCAGGGGCATCCTCGATGCATCTTTGAGTGGGAGGATGTGGTAGAGATTCCCCCGCTTGACCGCGGTCAATCCGTTGGCTTCGAGGATTTGATAGAAGACCGGCAAAAGGTCCCGCTTGTTGAGCTTGCCGGCCGTATGGATGGTCACGCTGCCCCGGACATTGGGGTCCACGATGTAGTTCATATTCAGGAGTTCGGCCAGGACCCGGATGACTTCATAGAGGTCCGCGTCGTCGAAGTTGAGGTCGATTCGTCCCACGTCCTCCGCAGGCTCACCCTGTGCCTCCGTCGTCTCGGCTTTGGCCGCGCTTTCCCCCGATTCGGGCGGCTCCTCGTCCGGGGGAGCCGTCTTGGGAATTTCCGGCCGCGCCTCTTCGCTCGCTCTCTCGGAGGATTCCTCAAGAGCGGGCGGAGACTCTACTTCCTGACCAGCCCCCGGGGTCTCGGCTGGAGAGCCTTTCTCCCTTTCCATCCGCCCGTTGGGGAGAATGTCTTCCCCGGGGCGTTCCGTTTCCGGCTCGGTCCGTTCTGAGCCCGGCCGCGCATCTGAAGTCGTTTTCCCCGGTTCGGACGCCTCAGACGGTTTCAATGCCTCATTCGCTCCGGCGCAACCCAGCCCCATCGTGAGCACAACCAGGACCAGGCCACAACGCCACCTCCCTTGTCCCCTCCGCCGCATTGCCATGGCCTTACTGATTCTTTCTCGTAAGTCGCTCAAAAATCTGCCTCAGATCCTGTATGCCTTTGGCTGCACCCGGTTGAGACTCCCCGGGCCCGGGCTGGGGCGGCTGAAACGAGGCGCCTCCTTCGGCTTGCGACCTTTCAACGGGTCTGGACTCCTGGGATTCCTGCCGTGGGTCCGTACGCCTCGTCACCGGAGGTTCAGGTGGCCTTTCCGCCGGCCGGGAAACCGCGGTCTTCTCCGACTCTGCTTTCGGTTTTCCCTCCGCGGTACGGACGGCACGCTCCGGAACCCTTTCAGATGCCACGCTCAGTACAGTCGGCGCTCCGCTTTTCGCAACACTCATCCTTTGCTTGGGCCTTTCCCGGTCATAGAGAAGGATCTGCGTTTCCTCCCCCGCCCCTT
>CAYVUX010000320.1:0-4977 GCA_964455075.1 uncultured Desulfobacteraceae bacterium
ACCAGCGCGTCTCCCGGCTTCAACTCCGGAACTGCGATCTCCGTCCTCTCCAGTTTTCCGGGAATAACTTCTCCGGTTTCCTTATTCTTGGAATAAGGTTGTACCATCTGCCAGGTTTGAATCTTCTCCGGCACTGCTGACATTTGCGGCCTCCTTGTCTCTAGTTGGTTCGATGTACTTTATGGTTTCCTTCCAGGAATGGCCTTTTTATTCGCATCCTGGCGGGTGACTCAGCCGCCAGGATGTGGGTGGCTCCGCAGTTTCATCGGGATCGACCCCAGAGTTTCCTATTAAGGGCTCCTCCTTATCTTTTCGATTTCGATAGCGATTTCGATTTCGATTGTCCGGGGTGTTCATTCCCCAACCTGTGGGAGGGTCTCAGATGTCAGCAATTCCTGCATGGAAACCGGCTCATATCATTCCATAACCTCCGTCCACACATAGGAGTTGTCCGGTAATGTAATTGCTCTCGTCGGAACCCAGAAACACGAAGGCGGGGGAAATGTCCTCGGGTTCGGCAAAACGCTTCAGGAGGATTCTGTTCATGTAAATTTCTTTAAGTTTTTCATCGGATCGGAGCTTCTCGGTCATGTCTGTGGCCACAATTCCCAGGGAGATCACGTTTGCACAGACATTGTAGCGGGCGAGCTCCCTTGCAATGGATTTGGTCATGCTGATGATCCCGCCTTTGGCCGCACTGTAATTGATCTGACCCACCGTTCCCACCAGGCCGGCCACGGAGGTCACATTGATGATCTTGCCGCTGTTCTGCTCTTTCATGTGCTTGCCCGCGGCTTGAGAACACAGGAAGGCCCCTTTCAGGTGGATGTCCACCACCTCGTCCCACTGATCTTCCGTCATTTTGAGCATCAGAGCCGGTCTGGTGAATCCGGCATTGTTCACGAGGATGTCCAGCCTGCCAAAGGCTTCAATGCCCGCCTGGACAAGGTGTTCGGCGTCCGACTTGACCGCCACATCCGCCTTTACCGCGATGGCCTTGCTGCCCATGCCCTGAATGGACTCCACGGCCTCGTTTGCGGCCTTCTCGTTGGAGGTGTAATTGACCACCACGTCGGCTCCTTCATTTCCGTATGCGAGCGCCACGGCCCTGCCTACACCCCGGCTGCTCCCGGTGACCAAAGCGGTCTTGCCTTTTAGCCTCATAATGCATCCCTTTCCACGACAAAGTGCGATTGGTATTTCGGTCCGCCAAGCTGCGGAAAATGATTACAATATAGTTACATTATAACTATGTCCCACCCTAGGGAAAAATCGGCTTTCTTGTCAAGTAAAATTCAAAGGACCGGCTCGTCCGGGAGTCAAAAGGGGGCGGGCAAACCTCCTGTGGCCGAGAGCCGTCCGCCCGCGCACGGGAAGCCTTTTCCATTTGATATTTTTCTTTCGGCTTTGGTATAGGGAATGAGACCCTTAAAAAATGGTCCATTTTGATCAAGGCCCAGGAAACAGTCCTGCCTCGAAGCCTTTGAAAGGCTTTTCCGTCTGAGGCGGATTTCAAGGTCAATGGGGGTGACAGTCTGAACGGACGCGGGTAGACCGCCTGTCCGTCCCGGCGAAGACGAGGGATGGGGCAAAAGAGGATTTTTTTACCGATTTCGGCTTTGAGCCGAAATCGGTAAATATGGAGCGTTTTTCAAAACTCTCGAATGGGAGGCGCGCAAGGAGGGACTTTGTACCATCCGAACCCTTTCACGGCATGCACTCATGTCTCCCGGCTCCTTGCGAAGGGTTCCGTGATCCTGAGCCTCTGCCTGGTCATGGCTGCCGGCGGATGCGGGGGGCGAGCCGGGGTGGTCGGGAAGCCGGCGGAAGCTCCGGCCAGGAAACTCATCGTCCTTCCCAAGGCGGCCGACCATCCGAGCCAGAAACCCTACAAGGTCAACGGCCGCACATATTATCCGTTGCCCGGGGCCGAGGGGTTCGTCCAGTATGGGAAGGGCTCCTGGTACGGCCCGAAGTTTCACGGAAGGCCGACCTCCAGCGGCGAGATCTTCGACATGTACAAGAAAACGGCGGCCCACAAGACACTTCCCCTTGGAACCTATGTGGAGGTGCTGAATCTCTCGAACGGAAGAAAGGTTGTACTCCGCATTAACGACCGGGGACCTTTTGTCAAGGGGAGGATTATCGACCTTTCCCGCGCCGCGGCCGACGAAATCGGGCTCATCCGCCCCGGCGTGGCGGAGGTGCGGATCGTTGCCATGGCCGAGGAGGTGGGCACCTTGGCCACTGCTGCGGGCAAGAAGCCGGTGGTGGAAGTGCAGGAACTGAAGAAGGGGGAATTCACCGTACAGGTGGGGGCCTTCAAGAGCAGGGAAAATGCGCTTCGGCTTGCCGATCGTTTGAAAGTGCTCTTGGAGTATGTCGAAGTGAGCGTTTATGAAGACATGGAAAAGGGTCGTCTTTTCAGAGTAAGGGCCTCCAAGTCCAAGAATCTGGCGGAGGCGGAAAAGAGGGAAGAAGAACTCGAAAAAATTGGATTCGATGAGGCTTTTATCGTCAGTCTTTAGAAGAATTGTTGATCTTCTTGCGGAGGACGCCGGAGGTCTTGAACACCACGACCCTGCGCGCCCTTAATTGAAGGTCTTCGGTAGTCTGTGGATTTCGCCCTCTCCTTGGGCCCTTGTCTTTGACCATGAACTTGCCGAAGCCGCTTACGAGGATATCTTCGCTGTTTTCCAGAGTCCTCTTCATAATTTCCAGGAGGCGCTCCATCACGGCTCTTGATTGGCTTTTGCTCAGGCCGACCTGAGTATAGATCCTGTTGATCAATTTCTCCTTCGTCAGGGCCACGACTTATCCTCCTCCGCTTCGGTATGTCCGTCATGAGATGGGGGTCCGATTTTCCAGCGAAAAATATGGCTTATGGGCAAATGGCTGTCAAGCATTTTTTAGATAGCCGAATTTCTCCTTGAGTTTTTGATCAACGATCCTGGGGACGAGCCCGCTCACATCCCCTCCCAGGCTGGCCGCTTCCTTGATGATGGTGGAACTGGTGTAGAACCATTTGTAATCGGTCATCAGAAAGACCGACTGAACGTCCCTGTTGAGTTTCCGATTGATGAGGGCCATCTGAAATTCGTATTCGAAGTCGGACATGGCTCGAAGTCCTCTTAGGATCACATTCGATTTTTTCTGGACCACGTAGTCCACAAGGAGCCCGTCAAATGTGTCGATCTCAACGTTCGACATCTTCTTCATGACCGTTTCGATCATCCGGATCCTTTCCTTGATGGAAAAGAGAGGAGCCTTTTGCGGGTTGTGGAGGATGGCGATGATCACTTTGTCGAAAACCTTTAAGCCCCGTTTTACAATACTCAGATGTCCGTTTGTGATGGGGTCGAACGTGCCGGGATAAATCGCCGTTTTCTCACACATTGTTCCTCCTCGAGGCTGTAAAAGGTCAATCTCGTGTCGCCGTAGTCTCGGGTGTCGATTCGCCGGAGACGCCCGAATGCCGCCGGGAGAATCTCGCCCTTGGAGGATTCGGCGATCACGCACCCCCCGGGCAGGAGCCGGCCGCGGTTTGCTATGTCTTCCAGTTGGATGAGGAGATACCCTTTTCCGTAGGGCGGGTCAAGGAAAACCACGTCAAAGCCCGGTTGAAAGAGCTCGTGGTCCCACGGAGCCCCCTTTTCCAGGCGTCTCTTCATTACCTTGCCGGCGTGTTCAAGTCCGCACAAGGCGAGGTTTTCTCTAATCAGCCCGACCGCCTCCCCGGCGCGGTCCACAAAGACCGCTAGAACGGCGCCCCTGCTCAGGGCCTCCAACCCGAGGCTTCCCGTGCCCGCGAAAAGGTCCAGGACCCGGCAGCCTTTCAAGTCCTGCCCCAGGAGGTTGAAGAGGGCCTCTCTCACCCGGTCGGAACTGGGTCGGATTCTCCTGCCCTTGGGGGTTGCCAGCGTGCGCCCCCTGTGAAGCCCGCCGGTAATCCTCATAAATTCGCCGTGCAGAGAGTCATCCCCGGGCTGTGTGGAGTGAAGGGCCCGCGGACGCCTACGCTTTTTTCTCCGGCAGGTAGCCGATGACGGTCCGGCCGGCACGTGCGCCCTCTCCGGGAACGGCCGTGACGCGGGAGCCGTCCGGAAGGTAGACGTCCAGCCGGGAACCGAACCGGATCAGGCCGAAACGCTGCCCGGCCTTTACGTGTTCGCCTTCCTTCACCCAGCATGCGATCCTCCGCGCGATAAGCCCTGCGACCTGCGTGACCGCGATTCTGTAAGAGCCGGGGGTTTCAATCAGGATGCGGTTTCTTTCGTTTTGCTCCGAAGCCTCGTCAAGATTCGCAGAGAAGAATTTGCCCGGATGGTATTCAATGTTTTTTATGATCCCGTCAACGGGGGCTCGGTTCACGTGGACGTGAAACAGGGTCATGAAGATACTTACCCGCAGCGTCCGATCACCAAGGGGACTCTCCTCCGCTTGCAGTTCGCGAACCGGCAAAATTCTCCCATCGGCCGGTGCGAGCACGGCGTTCTCGGGAGCTAAAAAAGACCGATCGGGATCACGAAAAAAGAAAACAACAAAAACGGTGAGGGCTCCTGCGACCAGCGAAAGCACAAAGAGTCCGAATCCCACAAGCAGGAGAGCGCCGGCGCATCCCGCCAGGATAAAGGGTACCCCCTCTTTGGCCACAGGCCACCTGTTGTTTACCCTGGAATCGTGCAAAGTATTGAGTCCGCCTTTCTCAAGAGGAAGAAGTCTTGCCGTGCGCCCGCAGGGGATCCTGTGGGAGCTTCCGGGGCCATTATATGGGGTTGGGTTTCCATGTCAATTGCGGAATTGCAGAAAAAGGCCCCCCGGTTTGTTCGCACCCTCCGGACGCGCCCCCGGCGTCATCGAAATCGCTATCGAAATCGATCGCAAAATTTCCGCGTCCGAGGGAGCCTCGCAACGCGAAAAACCGTCATTCCGGACGACCGAAGCGAAGCAAGGGAGATCCGGAATCCAGCAAAACGC
>CAYVUX010000321.1:0-4967 GCA_964455075.1 uncultured Desulfobacteraceae bacterium
ATTCAAGGACAGGATCGATCTAATCCACCTGCCGTATTCGAGCAAGGGCGTTTTCCGCGACTTTCCCATCCTGCCGGGCTCAAAGCTGTTCAGGATCCCCTACATCCTGCGCATTCACGGTGGCGGCATGCATCCCGCACGCCCCAGCTGGTACCACCAGCGGCTTTTCGAGGGCGCCGCCGACATCACGGCGGAATCCACACCGATCAAGAATACGAGAGACGCCACGGTCGGCCGATCACCCTGATCCCGTCCATGCTGCCCTTCAAAAGGGACCAGAGACCCCCGGCCGAGCTCAAGCAGTTGTACGAGCTGCCAGACAGAGACACGGTGATCTTGTTCCTCGGCTCGATCAAGGAGATCAAGGGGGCTGATGTCCTGCTCGACGCCTTTGCCCGCCTCGGGCCCGGGTATCTGGAAAGGAAACGGACTAGGCTCGTTTTCGCCGGCGACGGGCCCCTCATGGGGTCATTACAGTCCAAAACCGAGGCATCCGGCCTTGCTGGGCGGATAGACTTTCGCGGCCGCGTACCCCATGAGCAGGTCTCCGAGCTCTACAAGCTCGCCGACCTTTTTGTGATTCCCTCGCTCGCGGAGGCCCGTCCGCTGACCCTGTCCGAGGCCTGTTTCAACGGCGTCCCGGCCGTGGGCAGCGACATCCCGACCATCGCCAACATCATCGACCACGGGAAAAACGGCCTGCTGTTCAAGAACGGGGACTCGGGTGACCTGGCCGCAAAGATCCGCTTCATGCTCGATAATCCCGAGCAGCGGCGGAGGCTGGGGGACAAGGCTGGAGAACGCTACCGGTCCATGTACAAGTATGAAACTATGATCGAGGACTACGTGGCCTTTTACGAGGCGGCCTTGGGGAATTCCAGGGCTTGAAGCCCGGCGTTGACATCCCATGAAGCTGTCCGGCAATGACCTGATCATACCCGCGGTCATGTTCCACAGTGTGGGCCTGCAGGATGTGGACTGGATTTACCGCCATTTGTCGGGCCCGGTCGACCTTTTCGAGGCGATGATCGCCATGCTCGTACGCAAAGGGACCCGGTTCGTCTTCTGGGACGATCTCTATGCGCACATGGCCGGAACCAAAAAACTGTCAGGCCCGGCCATCATGCTGACCTTCGACGACGGCTACCTCGACAACTGGGTCTACGCCTATCCCATCTTGAAAAACCACGGCGCCAAGGGGACCATCTTCGTCAACCCCGAGTTCGTGGCCCCCTCCACCGAGCCCCGGCCGAACCTGGATGACGTGAACCAAGGCCGCGCGGACCGGAAGGCGCTCGAACCGCGGGGGTTCCTGAACTGGGCCGAGATGCGCGCCATGGAGGAGGAAGGGATCATGGACATCCAGTCCCACGCCCTGACCCACACGTGGTATTTCTCAGGACCTAAGCCGCTGGATTTTCATCGGCCCGGGCTGGCCCAGTATCCCTGGATGGCCTGGAATGTGCGTCCGGAGCGAAAGCACGTGTATATGCGAGAAGACCAATCGAGCTTCGTGCCTGCCGGCACGCCTGTCTACGAAAACCAGAAGGCGCTTGTCTGCCGCAGGTATTTTCCTCCAGTGGAAGTCGTCGAAGGCCTGGTGGCCCACGTCGAACAATCCGGAAGAACCGCGTTTTTCCAGAAGCCCGATTGGAAGCGCGAGTTGACCGGGCTGCACGAGGAGGTCATGTCCCGCCACGGCCACAAAGCGCGTTATGAATCCGAAGCGGAGTACCTCATGCGGATCCGGCACGAGCTCAGCGCTGCCAAGTCCATCCTGGAGGCGGAGTTGGGCAAGCGCATTGATTACCTGTGCTGGCCCGGCGGCGGGTACAGCGACGAATGCCTGAAGGCTGCGAAAGAGACCGGATACCTGTCAACGACCTTCTCATCCAGGGACAGGAGCGATTTCCGCAACCTTCCCGGTGCGGATCCTTCCGGGGTGAAAAGAATGGGGGCGCATGCCTATCACAGGCTCAAAGCAGGACGCAGGCGAATTCGACCGCTGGAGTTCTATTGCTCCATAGAACGGCACAAGGGCTCTCTTTTCCACAAGTGGCTCGGCAGGGCCTTCAGGCTGCGCGCGCTACTGGCCGGCGCTCAAGAGGCAATGAACTGACGTGAACCCTTTCCTCACCAGGGAGGTTTTCTATCCGGCCTACCATGCCCTGAAAGGCACGGGGCGGACGCAAAAGCTGCGGGAGTTTCGCCGCAACGAACGTATGAGCCCAGAGGAGCTGTCCCGTCTCCAGCAGGACAAACTGCGCCGTTTGCTCCAACATGCCTATGAGAACACGGCATTCTACCGTGAGCGTATGGACTCAGCAGGGCTCGATCCGACTACCCTACACCAGATGGAGCATTTCAGGCGGCTACCCCTTTTGGGAAAGAAGGAGATCAACGCCAACCGCGAGGCCATGGTCTCCAGAATAGCGGACCGGAATAAACTGAAACTCGGTAGCACCAGCGGATCCACCGGCGAGAGCCTCAAATTCTACAAAGACTTCAATTGCGGAATCTACCGCCAGGCCGCAACCGTGCGGGGCAATGCCTGGGCGGGCTTCCGGGTCGGCGACAAAGCCGCGGCCCTTTGGGGTGCGCCCATGGACCTGAGCAAGGGCGCAACCTTCCGGGGCAGGCTGTATTCGATGGTAGTCAACAAAATTCTCCTGTCCTCCTACCTTCTCAACCAGGATACAATGCACCAATACGCCCGCCGGCTGCGCGCATTCAAACCCAGGCTGATCCTCTCCTACCCCGGCCCGCTGGTGGTGTTCGCCGAATATTTGCTGGCAGAAAATATCCGGCTCCCCTCGGTCAAGGCCGTGATCACCTCGGCGGAGACCCTGTTCCCCTGGCAGCGGGAAATCGCGGAACAGACCTTCGCCTGCAAGGTCTACAATCGCTACGGCTCCCGGGAGTTCGGCAACATTGCCCATGAATGCGAGAAAGGAGAAGGGCTGCACATCTATACCGACAGGGTCGTGGTGGAGATCCTGAACGAGGATTTCGAGCCGGTGGCACCGGGGGAGACCGGCGAGATCGTGGTCACGGACCTTCAGAACTACAACATGCCGCTGATTCGCTACCGGATCGGCGACATGGCCGCCTACGCCGGCACACCCTGCAGTTGCGGAAGGCCGTTTCCCCTGTTGTCGGGGATTGAGGGTCGGACCCTCGATGTGGTGGTCACCGAGTCGGGAAGCCGGATCGGCGGGACTTTTTGGAGCATTCTGTTCAAAACTCGGTCCGGTATAAGTCAATTTCAGGTCGTCCAGAATGAGCTTGACGGCGTTACTGTCCATTACGTGCCTGAGCCAGGCGTGGAAATACCATTCAAGCACTTCGAGAAGGCGATCCAGAAAAAATGCGGCTCGGCATTTTCCGTAGCGTTCAAAGAAGTCACTGAGATCCCCAAGACGGAATCGGGTAAGACGCAGTTCGTGGTCTCCAATCTGGCCAACAGATGAATATTCTCTACCTGAACATATCCTTGGGATTCGGCGGTGCGGAGCGCCAGTTCTGCGAACTGGTCAAGGGCATGGCCGGGCGAGACGATATTCATGCTCACGTCTACTACCTGGAGGAAATCGAGAATAGCTACAAGCAGGACCTGATCGCCGCGGGCATCGAACCCGTTCATTTGCCGCGCCGGGGAAGGTACGACGTTTCCCTGCCGTTTCGGTTGTGCGGGCTTATCAAAGAAAAACAGATCGACCTGGTCCATTCGTTCATGCCCCTGGCCGGCTTGGTCGCAAGTGTCGGCGCAAGGCTGGCGGGAACACCCGTGATCTGCTCTTCGATCCGGAACGCCAAGACCGCGAAAAACCTTTCGGTAACTATCCGTTTGCAGGCTTCGCTTGCCACGATCCTGGTCAGCAACTCCCACGCCGGCCTTAAAAGCCATTTCAGAAAAATGCGGCCAAAATACCGCGTCGTTTATAACGGCATGGATTTGAGCCGCTTCACGCCCGACGCACGCGAGGTCGTGGTCCTGAAGGAACGTTTCGAGTTGGATCGTTTCGACCATTTTGTCGCCATGGTTGCTTTGATGAACAGGGACAAAGACTATGATTCTTATCTTGAATCAGCGCCGGAAGTGCTCAAGCAACATCCGAACACTGCGTTACTGCTCGTGGGCGACGGCCCTAACCGAGGAGCCCTGGAAGAAAAGGCGGCTAAACTCGGGATACAGAAGAATCTCATATTCGTGGGCTACAGCAACCAGGTTGTCGAGATTCTAAAACTGACCGACGTCTCGGTGCTGATGACCAACGCGAGATTTCATGCGGAAGGACTGTCCAATTCGCTCCTCGAGTCCCTGGCCATGGGAGTCCCAGTCATCGGCAGCCAGGGAGGCGGGACCGGCGAAATCATCGAGGACGGCGTCAACGGATACATCTTAAAGCCCCACGATGCAAAAGGGTTGGCGGAGAAACTCTCGCGCCTTCTCGACGATGACAGGTCGCGAAAGGAAATGGGACAGGCTGGCCGGGCAATGGTCGAAACAAAATTCGGTTACCGGCGGTATCTGCGAGATTATCTCGACCTATACGAAGAAGTGCATATTTGAATAGACTTATGATGAGAATTATGTCCTGTAGCAAAACTCTTCTGTATGCGGTTTTTATAATAGCGGTGATTGGCAACCTTGATGTAACTAAATCGCATTCCATGAACCTGCTCCCCAATAGCAGTTTCGAGATTCACACCGTGCCGGATGTACCGGATTATTGGGATCATTTCAGAGGACCCAAAAGAGTCACTGCTTGGTATGATTTATGGATATTGGACAAACAGGAGGCATACCACGGCAAGGCCAGCCTGAGACTAACAGTGCCCGGTTCGGACCTTGTTGGTAAAATTTATGTACATCCAAGCTCGAGGTTCGAACAATCGGAGAAAAAGGGTTGGCAGATCCCGCGTCAAGGGAGGACCTATACCTTATCGTTGTACATGAAAAGCGA
>CAYVUX010000322.1:0-481 GCA_964455075.1 uncultured Desulfobacteraceae bacterium
CCCCATCCAAAATCCCCGACTCTCCGCGCGCTCGAGCTCCTCGTTCGGCGCCGCCACGCCGACCACCTTCGGCTTGGTAGCATAGGCGTCCCGCCTGTGGTCCAACATCCTCTCCACCTGTTCCTTCGTTAAAACCGGAATCATTCTCATTTCAACCCTCCGTCCATGTTGTCCATGCCGTCCACTCATCACTCCAGATCGAGCTCCGGCTGCTCCCACTTCTCCACCTGTTTCCTGGCCGCGATCCCATCCCCCAAGAGCCGATCCAGCGCAGCCAGTGTTTCCGCCTTCTTCTGCGGTGTCGGCTTCTTAAAAAACTCGCTCAGCTTCTTCACCGCCTCAGGAAACGAACTGTGCAGGTCCTCCCGGACATCCTCTCCGCCCGACCCCTTCACCCGAATCTTCCTGATCTCGACCAGCAGATGCCCGGTCCGCCCAGCAAGATGTTGGAGCGGCGAAAAATCCCCGGTCGCCCGCATCA
>CAYVUX010000322.1:491-1036 GCA_964455075.1 uncultured Desulfobacteraceae bacterium
TCAGCGGAAGCAGATGCTCCGCCGGAAACCGCGCGCCCGTATCATCCGGATTGATTTGCCGGCAGAACAGCGAGTAGCCGACGCCCACCTCATCCGCGATCTGCTCGGTCGACTTCTTCTTGCATCCCCGCACCGACTCCTGAATCACCTCTCCAAACGTCCTATGCCCGTTTCCCATCAACCTAATCCTCCGCCAGCAGCCCCATCCGGCCCGTTAGAATCTTTCACGGAGAAAATAATTGACCCCGCGCCCGTTCGTCTGGTAAAATCTTTTTGATTCACAGAAGCTCATCTCCCGTTACAAAAAGAAGGGAGCCGCCCCCTCAGGCCGCCTCACCGCGATCCCGATCCCGAGGGAACAGCTCCTCGACACGCGCGCCGAGACGGCGCGCCAAAAAGCGCTCCACCCGTTTGGAGCGCCGGTGACCGTTTATGACCTGCCCAAGAAATTGCTCCGAAACACCGATCTCCTTCGCCAGTTGCCGGTTCGTCAAGCCCCGCACCAACTCCCGAATCTTAATCTCGATTGTGTTCGCCATTACGGC
>CAYVUX010000322.1:1046-3199 GCA_964455075.1 uncultured Desulfobacteraceae bacterium
TAAACCTGGCAATCTGAATTATACCAAAGGCGTATATTGCTGTCAAGAGGAAAATACGGAATCGCATAATGCCAAGCAGGGTCGCCCGCAAGATCGCGGAATTGAGAAAATCACAAGGCTGGACACAAGCCGTTCTCGCTAAAAAGGCCGGCACCAGTCAGGCCAACATCAATCGCATTGAAAAGGGGCAAGAACCCAGGCTCGATTTGCTGGAAAGGATAGCGGGTGCCCTGGGGGTCTCTCGGTCGCAGCTTTTCGGGGAAGAGAAGCGGAAACCCGAGACTCGGAAACCTGTCTCCGTTCCCATTGTTTCCCGCGCCTCGGCGAATCCGGACGCTTATATTGAATATGAGACATTCGAGGGAGAGACAATCGACCTGTCTCAACTCATTGCCTTTGAGATAACCGACGAATCCATGATGCCATTGGCGTGGCCCGGCCAGAAGGTCCTCTGCAAGCCGGAAGCACGGATCAAAGATGGAGACCTGGTTGTCGCAAAGCACAAAAAGGGCGGCCAAGCCTTCTTCAAACGGTACTTTCAGAACAAAGAAGCGAATTCCGTCATCCTGGAGTCGATCAATCCCGTGTCACCGAAAAAACCGATGATTATCACCGAAGACCAGCTTTCATATATATACAAAGTAATCGGCGTGGTGTTCGAGTAGGGGGAGGACCAGAAAATGAGAACAATTCACTCGATTGTAGCTTTCGCACTACTCTTTGCTTTCCTCTTATCGCCTTTGGCTTGGGCGGAAGAATCTATTCCAACCATCCCTTCAAAGAGCTTCGCGGATAATCCCTCGTACAAAGTTGTCAAAGTAGTTGATGGCGACACGGTCACATTGTTGATTGATGGAAAGCAAGTCAAGACACGGCTCATCGGAGTGGATACTCCTGAAACCGTTCATCCCTCGAAACCGGTCCAGGAATACGGCAAAGAGGCAAGTCGATTTCTCAAGAATTTGCTGGAAGGGGAGAGGGTTTATGTGGAACATGAGCCAGGACCATCTAATACCGATAGATACGGGCGCCTGTTGGCTTATCTATACCGAGAGCCCGATGGTCTCTTTGTGAACCTTGAGATCGTGCGCCAGGGATACGGCCACGCTTACACTCAATACCCTTTCCAGTATATGGACCTTTTCCGTTTCTACGAACGAAAGGCCCGCGAATCCGGAAAGGGTTTGTGGGGGGCGGCGCCACCCGCTCCTGCCACTCAACGGGGCAGCGCAACTGAAACACAAGAAACCATGGTTTATATTAAGGGAACAGGCAAAAAATATCATAAGGAGGGGTGCCGGTACCTGGCCGGCGGCGGCTCTCCTCTTTCTCTCACCGATGCTAAGGCGAGAGGCTATGACCCTTGTTCCGTCTGTAAACCGCCGCAGTAGAGGAGAAACTAATGGGTGAACCAGCAACAACTGAAGGCAGGCATCAAGGGCGCACGCGCCGACTCCTGCCCGCACTGCCCCACGGCCACCTGCGCGACGGCGACGTGGCCATGCTCCAGGTCAAACGGAAAGGCACCCTCTTCAAGCGCGTATATATTATTGATAAGGACATCTTGGAGCTCCAGAGCGCGAACCCGGCCAGCCCGCATAAGTCGCTCTTCATCAAAACCGGCGACATCCAGAGGGTGCCATGATTGTGGAAAAGAACCTCCTCTATTACGGCGACAACCTCCAGATCCTCCGGGATTACATCCGGGACCAATCGGTCGACCTCATCTATCTCGACCCACCATTCAAAAGTAATCAAGACTATAATGTCCTTTTTGCCGAGCGTAATGGATCCCGGTCCGCCGCCCAAATAAAAGCCTTTGGAGACACTTGGGAATGGAATCAAGTCGCCGCCAACGCGTATGAGGAAGTTGTGGAAGCTGGAGGCAAGGCATCACAAGCCATGCAGGCCTTTCGCACATTCCTAGGCGAAAACGACATGCTTGCATACCTCTCAATGATGGCGCCCCGTCTTCTCCAGCTTCGGCGCGTGCTAAAATCCTCCGGAAGCATCTATCTGCATTGTGATCCCACGGCAAGCCACTATCTAAAGCTGCTGCTGGACGCCCTCTTTTCACCACTTAACTTCCGAAATGAAATCATCTGGAAAAGGTCTTTGCCGCACGGAAATGTGCGACAGATGTTCGGCCGGTC
>CAYVUX010000322.1:3209-4937 GCA_964455075.1 uncultured Desulfobacteraceae bacterium
GATGTGATTCTGTTTTATTCGAAAAATGATTCTTCAACCTGGAATAGACAATACGACGCACACCGGCAAGAATACTTAGACCAGTTTTACAAATTTAAAGAACCCCGAACCGGCAGAATCTACCGTCTTGTATCCTGCATCAACCCAAATCCTAACCGTCCCAACCTGACTTATGAGTGGAACGGGATAACGCGAGTTTGGAAATGGACGAAAGAAAGAATGCAGAAGGCTCACGACGACGGGCTACTGGTATATTCCAAAAACGGAATTCCGAGCTATAAGAATTACCTGGACCAAATGAAGGGCACCCCAATGCAGGATATCTGGATCGACATCCCGCCTCTAATGGGCAGTAGTCAAGAACGTCTAGGCTACCCGACCCAGAAACCTATCGCCCTCCTTGAGAGGATTATCAATGCGAGTACCAATCCACATGACACAGTTCTTGACCCCTTCTGCGGCTGTGGAACAGCAATTGCTGCTGCTCAACAACTCAACAGGCGCTGGATTGGAATTGACATTACACACCTGGCGATGTCCCTTATCAAGCATCGCCTTCAAGACGCTTTCGGCGACGGCATCATCTCGAAATATGACGTGATTGGCGAACCTGTCTCTCTCCCCGACGCACAGGCTCTGGCTCAACAGGACCCTTACCAGTTCCAATGGTGGGCATTGGGATTAGTCAATGCCCGCCCAGTGGAGCAAAAGAAGGGAGCCGACAAGGGAATCGACGGAAGACTTTATTTCCATGACGACCCGGAACGTGCAAAGACCAAACAGATAATCCTTCAGGTGAAAGCCGGCCACGTCACCCGCTCCCACGTCGGCGACCTCCACGGCACAATCCAACGCGAGAAGGCAGAAATTGGTGTTCTCATCACCATGAAAGAACCGACGAAGGCGATGAAAGCCGAGGCTGCCAGCACAGGATTTTATGAATCTCCCTGGGGAAAACACCCCCGCCTTCAAATCCTGACCATCGCCGAATTACTGAACGGTAAGAAAATAGACTACCCGGCCTCCAGACATCTTAACGTAACCTTCAAAAAAGCCCCAAAATATCGAGGTCCGAAAACCGAAGCCGGGGAACTACCCTTTGAATGAATTGGAAGGTTGATAAAAAGTGACCGAAATAATTGCCGCTGTGATCGCAGCCCTTGCTGGATACTGGATTGGTGTCAACCAAATTTATATACAACCTAGATTTGAAAAACTTTCGACATTCCTTGGAAAACTTTACGCCTTCTCCGAGCTACAAAACCGACTCCAAACCAGACAACGTTCCCAAGTTCTCAGTACTCATTATCAACCGACAGAAAACGAAATGGCTGCTTTTGCTGTTCTCTTTGACTCCATTTTTCTTGACGGTTTCATCGATTACCAAACCGTCCTACCCCTTGAAGCACGAGAAATTCAAAAGATCTACTATTCCATCCGCGCAATACAGCTTCCCGACATTGGAAAGAATCCGCGTGTTTTCTTCCAAACGATAACCGGGCACGAACACAATAAGTCTTCAAAAGTTGATTCACTAAAACTTCATATTCATAGGTTGATCGAGTTAACGCAAAGGGAGCTTGCTCTTTTGAAATGGAGAACGTTTGGCAATTTCCTTAAGTCAGTAATTTTCATGCCACGTCTTTAAGTTCCTTTTTCATGCAAAAAAACGCCGCGCTCGAGCCGTTTCCGTGAAGGCGCGAAAGCTCAGCACATACCAAAAACGGA